>JALZCF010000504.1 GCA_030863245.1 Chloroflexota bacterium | reverse complement strand
GTGTGGAGCACACAGAGCGGCCCCGACCGTCCTTGTCGGTTCCTCGCCGGCCTTGTGGCCGGTGAGGTTTCGTCCGGAACCATCGAGACCTGTACGTACAATAGCCCGTTTGTGCCTGTCTGTCAATCCCCTCTTTCTGTCGCGAGACGTAGATCAGCCGAGTTGCGGACAACCGGGAGAGATCCTCAGTGGTCGAGGGCATCGACCTGACTAGGCGATTCAGTCTAAGGTGCCTGTCTAAGGGGACAGCGTGTTGAAAATCGCCTCATCCATGACCATCGGATACCGGCAAGTGTTCAAGCACATCATGACCTCGCGGGCATCGGGGAGTCGAGTTGCCGACTCAGTCGCACCCCTGCTGCTCCACTTGGCCAGGGCCGCCGGCCCCAGCCGCGCCAACTGAGCAACCGCTTGAGGTTCTGTCCGGCAGCAATCAGCAGCGCCTCGCCGTTGACCTTCACCAGCCCGCGTAACCGAAACTGCTCCAATCCATGCCACTGTTTGGCCTCCCCAAAGAGCGGCTCGACCCACACCTTGCGCTTGCTCATCGCCTTGGCGTAGGCCGGCGTGTCGTGATAGGCACGGACACGGTCGAAGTCTTCGGTATAGACCGAGCGATGGATCATGCGCCCACGGTTACTCGTCGTGCAGGCGGCCTTGACTGGACACGCGTTACACGTTGCCCCGTCTGCACGGTAGGCCACCGCTTCATCAGCCGCTCGATACGAGTAGCGGCGCAGCGTATGCCCTTCCGGGCAACGGTAGCGATCATGCTCAGTCTCGTACGTAAAGCGCGACGGCCCATAGAACACGGTGCGATCCCAATCGGCCAGCGGCAGATACGCGTGGATGCCGGCTCCTTCGAGCGCCCGGATGTTCTCGCCCGTCGCATAGGTCGTATCGCCGGTGACCTGCCGCGGTCGCAACCGCCAGCGAAAACAGGTATGCCAGAGGAGATCGAGAGCGGGCTGGTTTTCCATCACCTCGGCGGGTGTGACGAGGGCGGCCAGGATGACGCGCGCCTTGCCGCCGTCAACGACGAGGTGGTCGTGGTAGCCGACCCGTAACCCGGCGCTCTTGTGAAACATCAGGGAGGCATCCGGATCTGTCCAGCTCGCCTCGAAGTTGGAACGGCGCTGATAGCCGCCGCGTTGCACCCTCCGATCCGGCCGACCCATCCGCGCGAGCCAGTCATGGCGGCTAGCGTTCTCCTCCGCGAGTTCAGCCGTCGCCGTCGAGGTGGACTCCAGCGGGGCGATTGGAGCGGGAGCCATGTGGGGTTGTGATGCCCGATCGGCTTCGGGATTGAACAGGCTCGCCAGATGCGCCTCAACGGCGAAGCGCGGGGCGAGCGAGTCCAGCGAGGCATTCGCCTTGACCTGCGTGGCGTCGATGTAGAGTTCCTGGCCCCACACCAGCCCGGCTCGTTGGCAGTGCTCGACGATCGTCTCAAAGAAGCGGCGGAAGATCGCGAGGCCATAGCGATCACGGATGCGCGTCAGGCTGGAGTGGTCAGGTAGCGGCTCATGCAGATCGTAGCCGAGATACCACCGCACGCTCAGCCGGTCAGCAGCAAGGTCCATGAGTTGACGCTCGGATCGAATCCCTTCGAAGAACATGACGAGTTGCAGCTTGAAGAAGACCACCGGGTCGATTGAGGGGCGTCCGCCCACCGCATAACAGCCAGCGACGAGATCTCGCACGAACGACAGATTGAGGGAGCGCTCGACGTGGCGGTAGAAGTGATCGGCAGGGACGAGAGCATCGAGGGTAATTGACTCGATCGGACGGAAGATGCGGGCTTTGCGACCCATCATGACGGTGGCCTCCCTCCCAGTAGAAGGAGGCTATCCTACCGCGTGATTTTCAACAGGCTGGTTGCTTAGGCAGCATCGTAATGGCTCTAGGCACCATCGACTGCCGACGGTTATAGTCGTTGCAGACCGCAGCGGCCACCCAATCCAAAGGAGGAAGACGATGACCGATGGGATCGGCGCGACGAACTCAATGACGCTACCC
>JALZCF010000494.1 GCA_030863245.1 Chloroflexota bacterium | reverse complement strand
CTGTCAAAGAAGCGCCGCGTCGCAACGAGTCAACGTACTGTTAATCCCTGCAGCTCTCTCCGGGATTAGCTGGTGTGCTCGCTTGCCTTCTTGCGCATGGCTTCTTTGACAGCGCCCGGCAGATGCTGCTCAAGCCAACTGGCCATGGCCATCTCATCCTGCAGGATCTGCTGGCAGACGCGCACGGTTTCCTGATCGCCAACCTCTTCGGCAGCCGCGATCAGTCCCCTATAGGAAGCGATCTCGAAGTGCTCCGCAGCATAGTCGGAGATACCGTTCTTGACCAGCTCGTCCTCAAAGGGGCCGGTTGCTATACTCTGCACGTTGCCAAACAGGCTACCGAAGGCCGTCTTGACCGCAGAGGGCTCCTCACCGTAGCGCTGCAGACATCCTTCCACCATGTCAGCATGTCGACGGGTTGTCTCTATATGCTGCTGGATCCGCTGTTGCATCTGCGGATGACCCTCGGCATCCTTCGCGTGATTCTCCAGAATGGGAATCAGCGCGTTCTCCATGCTGTGTGCATCCTTCAGCCAGGCTGTCAAGAGTTCTTGATGTGCCATCTTAGACTCCTTTCATTGTGTTGCCACTTACATCTTATGCCAAGCCATTTCCGTGCCACCCACGTGGAGAGTGGAGATTAGGGAGTGCGGATTGCGGAGTGCGGAGTGCGGAGTGCGGAATGATTAGAGAGTGGAGATTGGAGGGAGATTTTCGAAGAGGGTACCTGAGCCTCTACTAGACAGGTTCCCACGGCTGCTGCAGTTCCCATCGACAGTAGCTACTGCCTTTGCCGCGCTTGATCGACAGCCGTGGACCGCTCAAGGCGTCCAACTTGCTACGCAAGGGGTGGAAGA
This sequence comes from Chloroflexota bacterium, assembly GCA_030863245.1. Classification (GTDB taxonomy): domain Bacteria; phylum Chloroflexota; class Anaerolineae; order Ardenticatenales; family Ardenticatenaceae; genus JALZCF01. Next base: position 2,435 of record JALZCF010000494.1, on the reverse strand, counting down.
GTTCAGGTCGTACGGATGGAAAAGAAAGGGATGCCAAATGGTACCTATTACAGAAGCAGAACTAGCGAGGATCAATCGGTGGCTAGCTGACAAGAAGGTCGACATGGAGTGCACTGCCTGTGGCGAGGCGCAGTGGGAGGTGCGCCAGGTGCTGAGCGTGCCCGTGCGGACAGCGCAGGAACTGGTTAGCCCGCTGATCCAGCTCACATGTGATAACTGTGGACATGTCAGGCTATTCGACGGCCTGAAGATCGGCTTCGAGGAGGGTGCGACGAGACTTGGCGACTGAACCTCGCTCCCCGGCAATAGGAGTAGAGCACAGATTACAGGATGAGCGGATTTGTCTCGTGCGGGTTGGGAGTGGATTTGCTATAGCGGACAAGGCATGGTTGCGGGGGCGTGAAGCGGGCTGTGAATTGTGCATTTTATACATATACGCAGTTTTTGAGCACGCTCCCCATGCCTCGCTTGCCCCATCGCTTTAAGATCCAGGGAAGATCGCACGGCGACCCCCTCTGCAATCTTGCAATCTTGCAACCTTGCAATCTTGCCTGCAATCTTACCACACGCCACCTTCCTCCCTGACACCCCGTACGCCGGCAAGCCCCATTGATGGGGCGCCGCTCACGTAGCCCCGGCACTTCATGCCGGGGTGCTCCCATAGTGAGGCTCATCATCGCCCTGGCGGAGGCAATCGTGCTACGGTAGCACCAAGCGTACGGTATATAGCGAAATGGAGATAGAACAGTGAAGAGCGAAATGGAAGGGCAGGTCGTGCTGGTGACGGGGGGCACGGGCGGGATTGGCTGGGCGACCGCGAAGGGTGTGGCCGAGCAGGGAGCAACGGTCGTCATCGTGGGGCGAAACGTGCAGCGAGGGGAGGAGGCGGCTCGCGAGATATGGGCCGCTACCGGCAACTCGCGCGTCGAGTACATGCAGGCCGATCTGTCCAACCAGGCGGATATCGAACGCTTGGCGGGCGAGTTCGGGCGCCACTACGATCGTCTGGATGTGCTCGTTAACAACGCGGGCGGTATCTTCTGGGAACGCCGGGAGACGGAGGACGCGTTGGAGATGACCTTCGCCCTGAACCACCTGGCGTACTTCTACCTCACGCACCTGCTGCTGCCATGGCTCGTCGCGAGCGCGCCCGCGCGCATCGTCAACGTTTCCTCGGGTGCCCATCACGGGGCAAGGATCCACTTCGATGACCTCCAGCAGGCGCAGGGCTACAGCCCCTGGCGGGCCTACTCGCAGTCGAAGCTCGCCAACATCCTCTTCACACGTGAGCTGGCACGGCGCCTCGAGGGGACGGGTGTGACGGCGAATGCCCTCCATCCCGGCTTCGTGACGACGGGCTTTGGGCGCGCGGGTGGGTGGATCGGGCGCCTCATCATGCCCATCGTGCACCTCTTTGCTATCTCGCCCGAAGCGGGGGCGCAGACCGTAATCCACCTTGCGTCTGCCCCTGAGGTCGAAGGGGTGAGCGGGAAGTACTTCGAGAATAGGGAAGAGAAACGCGCCTCGCGGGCCGCCTACGACGACGAGGTGGCCCGCCGCCTGTGGGAGCGGAGCCTGGCTCTGACCGGCATCCGCGAGCCGTATGGAAGGGTGCTCGAGCAGCTCACAGGATAGTTGGTCGTTACTCTTATTAAGGGTTGAAACGCTTATCAATTGTTTGTACGGTGGGGGTCTCACATTTCTAATGTTATACAAGTGGTGTTGGGAAAGGCCGTAAAGGTTCGTAGTAAACACTTTAGTGTTAGCCCACGACCGAACACTAAAGTGTTTACTACGAACCTTTCTCGACTTGTTTGTGAGGCTTTATACCACAATTGGTATTAGATTGGAGGTTACGATGAGGCGCAGGATGACCTGGGTGGGGTGGTTGCTGCTCTCCCTTCTCCTGTTGCTGGCGCTCTTCCCTACCCGAGGCGTGCTGCGGCCCGCCTCGGCGGACACGACTGGCGCCATCATCGACTTGGGGCACCTGGGTGGAGGTTTCAGCGTAGCCCATGGTATTAACCTGCTGGGGCAGGTGGTGGGCAGGAGTTACACTACCGAAGGGCCTGTGCGTGCCTTTCTGTGGACCGCGGAGGCGGGCATGAGTGATCTAGGGACGTTGGGCGGCGATTATTGGAGCGAAGCCAGGGGCATCAACGACCTCGGACAGGTGGTCGGCTACAGTACCACCCCCGCAGGGGTTCCTCACGCCTTTCTGTGGACCGCGGAGGCGGGCATGGTTGATCTGGGGACGCTGGGTGGCGATAACAGCCGAGCCAGTGGCATCAACGAGCGAGGGCAGGTGGTAGGCTCGGCTGATACTGCTGAAGGCCATAGGCATGCCTTTGTGTGGATCGCGGAGGCGGGCATGGTTGATCTGGGGACGTTGGGTGGAGCTTGGAGCATCGCCCATGGCATCAACGACCTGGGAC
>JALZCF010000482.1 GCA_030863245.1 Chloroflexota bacterium | reverse complement strand
GTGGTGGGTTGGGTCTACAAACTCGACAATCCGGCCCGGAATTCCAAGGCACATCTCTGCTTGCTCCCTCTTTTCAATGAGTATGGGGATGACGCGACTCGCAGGCCGCTGGCCCCAACGTCTTGCACGAGCACTTGGGGTTGTTGCACTCACCATGGCCCTGTTTGGTCATGTCGGCGAATTCGTCGGCAAAGCGACGGCCACCTTCTTTGATCCCCAGCTCTGTCAATTGATAGCGTACTGGTACGCCGTCGAGACGAGCCGCGTACTGGTCCGCGACCAGGCGCTCCAGGTGCTGCCGGAGCTGTGCCTCGTCAGCATCGAGGAACTTGAGTAGGTCCCGGGGAGTGACCGCCTCGCCCAAGCCCTCGCCACGAAACCAGTACATAATCTGCAAGAGCTCATCACGCCAGAAAAGGCTGTCCAATGGATCATCCACGCTTATAACCACTCCTCATGTCCGTTCTTCATCCAGCTTCCCCAGCAGCGAAAGAATTGCCTCCACCGCAGCCGGTACGACTCCCTGCACGGTCGGGCTCAGTTCCAAAGAGAACTCTTCGGTCTCGGCAGGCTGGCAGCCGATGATGCGCACCACGGGCGGCAGCACCCCAACTGCCCGGGCTATAATGAGGGCGCGCCCGGGAACAGCCTGATGCATGTCGGAGGTCAGCTCGTGCCGCTCGAGAGGCGGGATGGATGCTACATCCGGGACTTGTGGCTCTAAGACATAGAGCGAACCCGGTGCGCCACCCCGATCGACGGCATCCACCAGCACCAGCACGTCATACCCGTCCATCAACTGCTGGACCAGCCCAATGCCTCCGATCCCTGTCTCGACTGTATGGACCTCGGGTGGTAACTGACCGCTGTCCGCGAGCGCCTGCACAACGGCGGGGCCGAAACCATCGTCCCCTCGCAGCACGTTTCCGACCCCTGCCACCAACACGCGCCGGGTGGGTTCCCTAGTTGGAACCATCCCGCTCTTTGGGTATCGTGATATCTTCGAGTGGGATGAACATCGCTGATGAGGTGGCCTGTGGTTGCGGCTCCTCCGGCAGATCCAGCTCCACCAGGTCGTACAGGCCAAGCAGAATCTCGACCACCGGGTCGGCGGCAGCCCGCTCCAGGAGTTCATCGCCGCCGGCCTCGCGCAGGGACTCCACCAATCGCCTGAGTCCCTCACGGTGCAGCAGATCCACCCCACTGAGCAACGCGGTCACCTGTTCCCGCGTGGTGGGATCGGGGTGGTGCTCGAAGATGGCAACCAGGTCGTCGAGCTGCTGGATGAGGTTGACGTATGTCTCATACGGCATCATACGTCATACTCCCTCGCGAGGCCGGCGCTGTCCATCTGGAGCAAGCGCCTCACGGCGCACAAGCGCTATCGCCTCAGGGAGCAGGTTGGCAACTTCCTGGCTCATCCCCTCGCCCCCCATCGCGTCAACCGGCTCTATCTCGATGACAATGACATCGTCCGGCAGCGCTTCAAAGTGCTGCGCGATCACCAGCAGGTGATCGAGGTCAACTACCCCTGCACCGGCCTCATAGATGCGCGCCTGGATCTCATCATTGTCCGGGAGCACCCCCTCCCAACGGTAACGATAGATGCGTCCCGGCTCGCGTCCGCGTGTCACACCGGCGAGCAGGATGACACGTTCGTACGGCGGCTCTGCGTCCGCGAGATCCTGCGCCACATAGATGGCCCCATAGCCGAGATCTTCGACCTTGATGGTGGGTGGCCAATCGAGGCGCGCCAGCTCGTCGCTGGCGATGAGGCCGAAGGAGGCGTCCCGCTGCCACCGATAGCCGACACCGCCGATAAGGACATGCGGTCCCTCTGCGCGTGTGTCGCTCACTCGATCCCGCACGCGCACGTATTCACTTCGCGAGTGATGACATGGTCATCGGTATGGATATGGGTCGTGCACGGCATGCACGGATCGAAGGAGCGGATGGCGCGGAAGATGTCAATGCCGGTAAAGTCCTCCGGTTTGTCGTACTCCTCTAGAATAGGTGTATTCACCACGGCTTCCTCGTAGGCACCGCCGCGGCCCCACGGATCTCTCGGCGACGCATTGATGGTAGAGGGCGTGATGATCTGATAGTTCACCAAGGCTCCCTTATCCATCTCTAGGTGGTGCGTCAGCCAGCCGCGCCCGGCGCCCCAGAAGCCAACGCCAATGCGATGATCCTGCGGCACGGTGTAGGGGGTGGATACGTCGGTCTTACCCTGTTTCATGAGGTCGAAGGCGATCAGCAGATTCTCATAGGCCACGAGCATCGAGTAGAGGATGTGATAGGCGCGGTTGCGGTTCCGCTCGAAGGCGTTCCACACCTCCGGGATCTTCCACTCCATCTCCATCGCCGGGAGTAAGGTCTTGGGCACGTGCATCTTCAAGCTCGTGCCGGTAGACTCCAGGAAGCGGGTATGGGGTAACTCTTGTGCCGCTGCCGTCATCCACATGCGAGCGTAAGTGCCTGCCTCCATCACCTGCCGATCCCAGCGGGGCGTAGAGGCCCAGGTGTACTTCTCCTTCCAACTCCGTTTGTGTGTGGGGGCCGGCTTGGTTTCCTTATTCCATGGATGATTCGGTGAGATAGGGTTCCCAGCCGGATCGGTTTGATGACGTACCCCTTCGTTTTCCCACCCCTCGTAGAAGGAATGCTCGACAAACTCTTCCAGCCCCATATTGATGTGATGGAGGTTCGTCGTTACCAGCTCGCCGTCAATGACGATGCCGGGGGTTGCCCACCGTCGCACGCCCCACTCCGGCGCGTTCGCGTACGTCGCATCGTACGCAAAGGGATCGTCCCAGATCCCGCTGTCCATCAGGTTCTTCGGTCGCTCGCCGACCTGCTTGTACTTCGGGTCGGCCTCATAGAAAAACTCCGTGAGATCCTCCCAGATGTGGACGCCCTTCTTGGCAAAGTCGATGGTGCGGATGATGCGGTTGTGCGTCTCATTCAGTTCCCTAAGGCTGACGGTAGTGGAGAGCCCACCGGGAACAACCGTCTGGGGGTGGGGGTACTTACCGTAGAGGAGGGCGTAGGCCTCACGGGGTGGTCGCGTCGCGTGCAGCCCCTGGATATAGAGATTTCCGGTCAGCGGATTAAGCGCGGTCATGATGTCGGCGATCGTCTGGTAGCCATGAGTGTCGGCATGGCGTGCCTCGCTCTTTTGCGCCCGCTCCCATAGAGAGGGATTGGTGCGTTCGACCACGATCTGGGAGTAATCCGGTCCGGCCAGGATGTAGAGGTGGAGCGGGTTGTCGAGCATGAAGTCCAGGGCGAGCTGGATGTTGCGTAACGCCAGCCCCATGGGCGGCGGCGCGATGCCGAAGGCCATCTCGATAGCCAGGGAGGAGGCTACCGAGTGTACGCCGCCGCAGACGCCGCAGACGCGGCTGGAGATGAACATCGCGTCACGGGGATCCCGCCCCTTCAAGATCACCTCGTAACCGCGGAACAATGTGGCGATCGAATTTGCCTCGTAGACCTTTCGTTTATCGAGGTCGACGACGGCGTGAAAGGAGAGCGCCCCGGCAACACGAGTGACAGGGTCGATGTTGACATCCTTGATATGTCCGTTGCGCGCGAGCAGTTCCTCGATCCGAGATCGGTCGATCTCCCGTGTCTCGTAGGCGTATGGATTCCTCACGTCCTCTTTGAGATGCGGATTGCCTTCCACATCAAATTCGATTGGCAGATTTTGGAAGCACATGGCTATTTCTCCTTCAACGGTTCCTCTAGGGGCGTGTCAAATCCATCCGCCTGGGGCATGAGCCCGCTCCGCCACGGCGCCCCGCGCTTCTGAGCAAGCTTCTTTCGCTTCTCGGGCAACACCTGGTAATTCTCGCCGTAGGCAGCCTCTGCCGGCACGACATAGCCACTCCGATATTTCTCGACAGCCTCTTGCCGCCCCGGTTCCTCGGCGCGCCAGTACTGGAACTTATGGTAGAAATATTCGAGGACCTTGTGTGTCAGGGTAGTCGTATTGTACTCCATAGCCCAGCCACTCGGCACGTGGTCGTGCCAGCGCTGCTCCCGGTTGCGCTCGTGCTGGCTGAGGCGACGGAGGGGACGAACGAACGACCCGAGCAGGCGGGAAGCATTGGTCGAAAGATTCGAGCCCGGCGGCGTCTTGTAGAAAGGGGTGAACTTGTCCGGGAAGCCAGGCATCGTGCAGCCGATGCATGGACCGCCTGCCACCATGCAACCGCCCATGTGACCCACCGCACCCCGCTCCGTGATGTTACAGTTGACGACAGGTCCCCAGCAGCCAACCTCGACGAGGCATTCCTTGCCACCGTACTCACTGGCGAAGGTACCCTCCTCGTAGTAGCCGGCACGGGGGCAGTGACGATGGACGGTCTCCTTGAAGAGCCAGGCCGGGCGGCCTAGCTCGTCGAACTCGGGAAGCGGCGCCTGCTGGTTGAGGAAGAGCAGCAGCAGGGCTACCGTCTCGGTAAAGTTGTCGCCGAGCGGTGCACAGCCAGGGACGTTGATCACAGGTAGGCCGTACGAGCTGCGGTACTCCTTGCCGAGGAAGTCCATCACGCTCATGGCGCCAGTCGGGTTGCCGGCGGATGCTGGGATGCCACCCCAGGTGGCGCAGGTACCGATGGCGATGACCGCGGCGGCGCCTGGTGCGAGACGGCGCAGCCACTCGGCCGTCGAGATCCGGCGGCGATGCTCTTCCTGTGACCAGAGGGGCAGTGCCCCCTCAGCAGCCCATGGCTCGCCGTAGACGGTCAGGTTTTCGTCCGCAATCGAACCCTCATAAACGACGACGTACGGAGCATCCAGCTCACCTTTCTCCGCCTCCTCCATGGAGCGCGTAAAGTGGTCGCCCGACTCGATGGAAGCAGCGTAGTGGTGCAGCACCATCGTGGGAATGCCGGGAAGTGCCCCTGTCATCAGCTCCTCGACCGACGGCTCGGTGGCACCCAGCGTCGCGATCGTGCAGCCATCACAGCCCATGCCACTCATCCAGATAACGATCACCTTCTTGAGTGGTCCCGGCATGAACCCCCGGCCACTCGTCTCGATCAGCCGGTCGGCCAGCTCGTCCATCGTTGCCCCTGCCACGTTGCCGACCTGGTTGGGCATCTGGCGGCTACTTTCCCCTTCCACCGGTTTGCTCACACTTCCGGTCGTGGAAGTCGTTACCATATGTTCGGGCATCGTTGTCCTCCTTTGTACTGATTATGAGCGTTAATGGAGCACTGGCCCAGCACCGTCGGGACCACGATCCACATCGTCTAATCGTCGGGCGGCAGTGCCAACCCGCTCCTCTGCTTTCCGGAGCGAAGTGGCGAGTGCATCAGCCCTCGCACCTAGCGGATGGGTTTGCTGCTCGATGGCCCGCACGCCCATCGTGATCTGTTCGAGGGAGCGTCGAATGCTATTAAGGGTCTCAAGGATCCGCAGTAGACCCGCTACCAGTACAAGCTGTAGGGCCCAACCGGCTAGGACGGAAAGGATGCTCAGTAGCAACGGCATCTCATCCCCCCTCCTGTAAGCGATCACTCGACAGATCATCCAGCTTTTGCTGCAGCCCAACGATGGCTGTGGCCAACGCCGCCACAGAGTCGTGCAATCCTTGCGAGCGCTTCTCCAGATTCGATACTCGGGATGCGCCTTCCATATTGTCGGCAACGCCCCGTGCCGCCTCACGCGTGAGTTTGGCCAACTGATGGATATCGCTGAGCGCCCGTATCACAAGCTCCACTACCCTCAAGATCGCGAGGGTGCCGATCAGTGCGCCGGCGAGGCCGAGCCACCATACAATTTGAATGGCCGTCTCCATCTCCAGATCAAGGGTCCTCTGCTCCAGATCAGTCGTCTTTTCCATTGTTCCCTCCTGGGTATGCCTGCTTGGGTAGAGTGACTAATGTTAGCGATACCTTGCTCGACCGGTCATTCGCGCCCAAGCCTCGCGAGGGCTTCCTCTAGCTCCTCGACCGACTCGCCAGCCGTCTCATTCAGCTGCTCGAGATGCTTGCCAAGGGGTTCGGTTTGGTCGCCCACGGTTGCTAGCGCCTCGCGCACATCCGCCAGGACGCTGGCAATGCGATCTAGGTAGAGCCAGATGGCGATGAGGCTCAGCGCCAGGGCAAGGACCAGCACGACGGAATAGAGTATAGTTAGGTTACGCAGCCGCGCCATCACTCAGCTCCTCTCACCGCTGCTCCCAGCGGCGGCCTGCAGCTTCTCGTCGATGGAGGCGGCGATCCGCTCCAATGATTCGGCTACCTCCACCATCCGGGACACCCGCTCGTTGGTCTGCTCGAGCATCCAGATGGAGACCGTATTGCCCGCAATCTTCTTGCCCTCCACCCAGATCTGAGCCGCGTGCCGATCGACACTCTCCGCTGCGGCGACAATTCGCCAGAGCAGCGCCGCGACCACCCCGATCACTGTTGCAGCGATCGCCAACGATAGCCACCATAATCTGATCACGTTCATTGCCGTCTCCTAGTTTCGCGAGAGGAAAAAGAGCCTAAAGCCGCCAACCCATCCGCTTCCCGGCAGCAGGGGAACCTCTTATATACTTTAGAAGCTTTCGAGCGCGTTGGCAACTCACCCGTCTACCAGAGTCCGCTGTTATATTAGTGAGATTGCGCGCCGTGCGGGCAACCCCAACCATCCTATCCACTGAAACATGGTTGGTAAAGCGCTAGGAATGCGTGTAAGTACTTGTCAGCACTATTGTAACTAAATATTGCCAGCAAGAAATAAGCCACTACGAGCATACGCACACTTGAAGTGCCGGGCACCTCGCGGGCTGAGTCATTACAACGCAGGCTTGAATTCCCCCTGCCGGGCTGATAAGATCAATGTATACGCGGGGCATAACCTGGCAACTGCATCAACATCGCCAGCCCGTTAAAGGCGAGGTTCCCTATGCCTACAACCTTGCACATCCGGCTGCTGCATGTGCTGTCTACTGCGCAGGTCAGCCGCTCCTCCTGATACTCGATGAGCTACAGTGGTGCGATCAAGAAACGCTCGCCTGGCTCCCCTATTTACTGCGCTTCGATGCTCGCCGCCACCATCGGTCGGACCTTTACCTTCCCTCTCCTGGCAGCCGCCAGCAACCAAGATGCCGATGCGGTCGTGCGCGCGCTGGATGAGTTATGGGAGTGCCGCGTGGTGCGCGAGCAGGACCCAACCACCTATGATTTCAACCATGACAAAATCCGCGACGCGCTCTACGAGGGGCTGAGTCCCGCGCGCCGGGCCAACCTGCACCGCAAGATCGCCACCGCGCTGGAAGCGCTACACAAGGAGGACACGGCGAAAATAGCGGGACAGCTGGCCTGGCACTTCCAGCAAGCAGGCCAACCGACGAGGACGGTGGAATACTGGTTGCAGGCCGGCGACGCGGCCCGTGAGCTGTCCGGCTACACGGACGCGCGCGCCCATTATCGGCAAGCCCTCTCCTTGCTGGCCGACCTACCGGATACGCCCGAGCACCTCCGCCAAGAATTCAGAGCTCAGATGGCCCTCGGCCCGGTATTGATAGCGACCGAGGGGGTTGCCGCGCCAGAGGTGGAACGAGTCTACACTCGAGCGCGCGAGCTGTGCCGCCACATAGTTGTTCGTCAAAAACCATCAGGACGAAAAACCTAAAGAAGAGGGTGGTGAAAGAATCTGCGATCTTGAGGAATCTGATTTCCTATGCAATGATTTGATTCCTCCTATCGATGAGAGATCAAGAGAGGATGTGCCCTCAGTTAGCTGAAATGAAGGCGAGGTGACCACAGTGGCGCCAACAACACGAACCGTGCTATCTGATGAGGAGCTGTTGTGGGCGTTGCGCGATGGTGTTCGGGTAGCTGAGGAGCAGCTTCCTTTCCTGGCGCATCCGCCCGCTAACGGAAGATCTGGAGAGAAGGATACTGGGGTGCAGCTACCTGGAGCTGAAAGTGCGGAAACTACGGCAGCCGACCGTTCGCTTCCTCCCGCCGACCAGCCATCCGGCATCGCCCAACCTGCCCGAATTTATCAAGCCCCCTCACCTGACCGGCTTGAGGAGGCGCTGGAAGCGTTCCGCATCGCGGTGGTAACTCCGGAGGAGCGGATTGCCCTGGCAGAGAAGTTAGAGATCCCCTATGAGAAGCTGACAAACTGGGCAATCCGCGCTAACCTGCTGACGCTGGAGGGCGTTACCCCCCAGCACGCTGAACTGCTCACGCTGGCTGGCGTAGTGGGGGTACGTGATCTGGCCTTACGAGAGGTGGATGAACCTCGATGGCCCAGTGGCCCACCCCGTCTGGATCGATTGCGAGCGCAGCTCTCTCAAGTAATCGAGGAAACGTTCGGCGGCAACGACGCGTTAGCCGAGTGGGTACAAGGCGAGGAGTTGGGCCGGCTCGTCGCACGTGCCAAACGGCAGAGCGCCACGGCCCCAGAGCTGGTAGCGACACGCGAACTGGTGCTGGTCGTCAAGGGAGCCGGGGAACAGGCTCCAGATGCGACCGTCGACACATTCCTCCAAGGTTTATGGCCAGCTGTGAAGCAACTAGACCCGAAGGCCCGTCTGGTCCGTCGCCAGGATGTGCTTCCCCCCGATTACCTGTTCAACTTCGACGGGGACGTGCGCCTTGGGCACCTGGCGGAGATCCAGACAGGCGAACGGCGGCTGTGGATTAAGGAGGCCTACTGGGAGAAGAGCTTTCGCCTCCCGACGCCCATTGCGGCGTTACAGGCGCACTGGCAGATGGTCGTCTACGCGTTCGGTAGGATGTTCTACCGCTTGCTCTCTGCCGAAGAGACTGATAAGCAGGAGCACCGTGCCCTGTGGCGTTTTGTCGTCGCGCTGTTCCTCCAGTACTTCTTCCTGCTGCTCTTTCTGCTCTGGACCCTGTGGAACA
>JALZCF010000477.1 GCA_030863245.1 Chloroflexota bacterium | reverse complement strand
CTCCCCAACCGGGTAGCTTTCCCCGAACAGATCGAGCGCCGTCTGCGATCCGAGCACCGCGACGCGCGCGCGCTCCTCGTCATCTGCCTCCGTCAGCAGATCCCCAACCTGTATCTCGGTGAGATTGTTGACCTCGAAGTAGTTGGCGCTGACCCCAAAGACGGTGGGATGGACACTACGACCCCCATAAACCACCTCGCGTGTGCCCTGAACCGCGGGGGCCACCTCGGCCACAGCGGGGGTATTGAGCGGGTCGCGTAGCGCCTCCACGTCACTCAGGCTCAAGGTGAGCGGCCCGAGACCCTTGTCGAGGTTGGTCGAGATCATGAGCAGGTTGGTGCCCATCGCTTGAATCTCGCTCGTCACCTTGCTATTGACCCCATCGCCGATCGACACCAGCGCGATCACCGACGCGACGCCGATGATCACCCCCAACATCGTCAGGACGGCGCGCAGTTTGTTCGCCGTCAGGCTATCCAGCGCTGTAAGAAAGCTCTCGGTCAGGTTCATGGCTCTCCTCCTTTGCTCCCGCTTCCTCCTCGACAATCAGGCCATCACGAAGCATGATCGTGCGTTCGGCACAGGCCGCCACCTCCGGATCATGTGTGACCGTCACGATGGTGATTCCCTGCTCGTTCAGCCGCCTGAAGATCTCCATGATCTCCTCGCCCGTCTTCGTATCAAGGGCGCCGGTCGGCTCGTCGGCCAGGATGATGGACGGATGGGTCACCAGGGCCCGGGCGATGGCAACGCGCTGCTGCTGGCCGCCCGAGAGCTCGTCCGGCCGGTGGTCGGCGCGATCCGCCAGCCCCACTGCGGCCAGCGCCTCCAGGGCCCGCTCGGTCCGCTCGCCCCGCCCGTAGCCACCGTACATCAGGGGCAGCGTCACCTGCTTCCACGCAGGCGTGCGGGGCAGCAGATTAAAGCGCTGGAAGACGAAGCCGATGCGCTGGTTGCGGATCCGCGCCTGCTCGTCATCACTCATATCACTCACGTCGATGCCATCCAATCGGTAGATGCCCGACGTCGGCAGGTCGAGGCAACCGATGATATTCATCAGCGTGGACTTGCCCGACCCGGATGGTCCCATGATGGCAACGAACTCGCCATCCTCGATCGTAGCCGTGACGCTGCGCAGCGCGTGCACCGTCTGGGTGCCCATCTCGTAGCTCTTCGTAATGTCCACCAGTTCGATCATAATCGATCCCTCTTACGGTTGTTGTTCCCTTATTAGCTGGTCCCTGAACGGTCGAGGCTCGCGAGCGCTGCTACTCTGTGCCGGCGTGTACGTTTCGACCAACAACTCGTCCCCCTCCTCGATGCCGCTGATAATCTCCGTATTGTCGTCATCGCGCAGACCGATTGTCACCTCGGTCTGTACGGGACCTTCGGCTGTCATCAAGTTCACGTAATACTTGCCGGCCGCCCGGTTCGAGATCAGCGCACGGTTCGGTACCAGCAGCACCTCCTTGTGCTCGGCGGTGACGATGGTGGCGTCGGCCGTCATCCCGATGAGTGCCGGGATCTCCGTTTCCTCCAGGCGCAGGTGGACGTCGAAGTTCACGATGGCGCTGTTCGGCGTGCTCGTCGCCGCCGGCGCGATCGAGACCACCTCCGCCCGGATCTCGCTACCGCGCCGCCCTTCCAGCCTGACCGTCGCCGGTTGCCCCACGGCAATCTCAGCCAGGTCCACCTCGTCCACCGAGAGTACCACCTCCAGGCTCTCTTCGTCGACCAGATCCACCGCGCGTCCGCTTGCCATCTCCCCCTGCGCCACGTAGACCGCCGTCACGATACCGTTGAACGGGGCCACAAGCGTGGCGGCTTCCAGATTGGCCTTCGCCGTCTCCAGGTTGAGACGCGCCTGCTCGACCTGTGCCTCCGCGATCGCTAGTCGCTCTTCCGTGGTTCCCGCGGTCACGGCGCTCAGGTTGGCTCTGGCTTGCGCGACCTGCGCCTCCGCGGCCGCCACTTGCTCCTCGCTGGCGCCCGCCGTCAACGCGGCAAGATTCGCCTGCGCCTGCGACACCTGCGCCTCCGCAGCGGCGATCTCTGAAGGCTGGTTCACGTTGTTGAGCAGCCGGTTGAGATTGGCGCGCGCCTGGTCGATATTCGCCTGCGCCTGCGCGATCTGATCGCTGGTAGCACCCTGCGTAGCCTGATCGTAGGCCGCCTTCGCTGCCTCATAATTAATCGTGGCCTGTTCCAGCTCTAAAGACTCCGGACGTGCCGAGATGGCAGGATCCCAGGCAACCCGGTCATAGGCGGCCTGTGCTCGCTTCACGGCGGCCTCGGCCGACTCCAGGTTCGCCTGGGCCTGGGTGACCTGGTTTGGATCTGGCAGTGCCATCAACTCGGCGAGCGCTGCCTCCGCGGCTTCCACCTGGGCCTCGGCAGCCGCTACGTCGTTGGGATCTGCGCCGCTCCGCGCTCGTTGGAGCTGTGTCTGCGCGCTGTTCAATGAACTCTGCGCCGCCGCGATATCCTCAGCCGAGGCACCAGCGAGTACCACGTTGAGCGTTGCCTCCGCACTCCGGAGGGCCTCCTCCGCCGCCGCGATATCCTCGGGCGCCGCCCCATTGCGGAGTTCCTGCAACGATATCTCCTGGATCACCAGGTTCTGCTCCGCCATGGCAATCGCACGCTCCAACTCATCTTTCTTCAGCTGCACCAGTGGCTCTCCCGCCTCGACATGGTCGCCGACCTTCACGTACACCTCTTCTACCTCACCTGGCGCGAGAAGGGAGAGGCGCGCCTCACGCTGTGCCTGCACCTTTCCCGAGGCCGTGACATAACTCGCGATGTCGCCGGTGAAGGCGGTTACGGTAGCGTACTCAACCGTCTCTTCCGCGCGCCCCATGCGGGCGGCCACTAGCTCGGTCCCACCATACTGCGTCAGCCAGATAGCGGCAACTCCGATCCCGATAATCACCAGCGTGATGAGAACCCGCTTCCACCTATTTCGCCTTATCATTTGCTTCTGCTTTCCCATCTGTATCTCTCCACCACGGAAATCCCACTATTCCATGTTCCCCAGTAACGACTCAGCCCAAGGTGCCCGGCACTTCCCTTGAGCGCATCCTCGTACAGATGTCTCTCGACAAAGTGCCGGGCACCTGAGTCGTTACGTTCCCCATATTGTAGGTGACAAATATGGAGAAATTGTGGAGAGATGCTAGATTTCCTATGGAATTGCGTGGCACAGGGTCTATGGAAGCGTGCCATGCCGGATCGACTATCGCAACCCCCGCCTTGCTGAAACGCCAAACCTCATCCACAATCCGCACCTAACTCATTCCGCACTCCGCACTCCGCATTCCGCAATAGATTCATGGCTTCCGGCGAGGTTCACGCGCAGGACAGCAGAAGACTAGCAGTGGTAAGCTCCCCGGTCGCGGCCGCTGCCGCCTTCGTGATGGGCTACCCCCCACTTGGCGTAATCGGAGCCACCGCTCTGGTAGGGCTGGGCTCCGTACTCGGCATCCTGTTCACGCCTGATCTGGATATCGACCATCGCAGCTTTGTCGAGCGCCTCCCTATCCTCGGCTGGCCCTGGTTCATCATCTGGTTACCCTACGCCAAGGCACTGCCCCACCGCTCCATCCACTCCCACCTGCCGGTGTGGGGAACCTGCCTGCGCCAACTCTACTTCGTCTCCCTCATCTGGCTGCTCGGCTCCGCCACTGGGCTGGAACAGGCCAGCCTGCTGCAATTCTGGACATGGCTCCTCACCCAATGGTGGTACTGGTGGCTCCTGCTCGGCCTCCTCGTCAGCGACATCGCCCACTGGCTACGAGACACCCTCTAATCCCCCCGCATCCATCGCCACCACCCTACAAAAAAGGGCCCGGCATCTCGCCAGGCCCCAACTACCCAACTCTCTCCTATCTACCCACTACGCACTACCCACTACCCACTGACTACTGCCTACTCCCATCTCAAGCCAGTTCTGGAATAATCAGACCGTAATTCCCATCCCGCCGCCGATAGACAACGTTGATACCCCCATCGTCAACATCGTAATAGACGAAGAAGGTGTGACCGAGGAGCTCCATCTGATCGATCGCCTCGTCGGCATTCATGGGTGACATGACGAAGCGCTTGGTACGCACGATCCGTCCCTCTTCCTCCTCTAGCTCTTCTTCGTAATCAATCGGCGACTCGAGCCCCCATGTTTCTTGAGATGGCTGGCGCTGGTAGCGATCCTTACGTTTCCCCTTGAAGCGACTGATCTGCCGATGCAGCTTATCCACAACAGTGTCAATGCCAGGGAAAATCTCTGGCGCTCGTTCCTCCCCCCGAATAACAGTGCCGTGTTTGTCGTAGAGCGTGACCTGCACGACATACCGCTGATCTGCGTTACGACTTTGCTGCTCGCGGATGTCTACCCGCGCCTCGCTCAGCGTCGGGAGATAGCGATCCAGCCGACCGATTTTCTTCTCGATATAGTTGTGGATGAAACTGGTCACTTCTACCTGATGTCCTTGAACGTGAAGATTCATAGCGTTGCCTCCTATTGGGCCCACTGACGAAATAGACGGACTTAGGTAAGGAATCACTTATATCCTACCAACAGCCTCGCGCCCCGTCAATGATTAAATGTCTGATAAATAGGTGACCTTTCTCTATGAGGACGCGCAAGGGTGATCGCCCATACCGCGCTTGCTCCCTGCTCGCGAAGCGCATGGGCACTTGCCTCCAACGTTGCCCCACTGGTACAGACATCGTCTACCAGCAACCACCGTCCCCCAGCAACCGCGGGCGCAGCACGAAACGCGCCGGCGACGTTCTGTCGTCGTTCTTGCCAGTTCAAACCGACCTGGGGAATCGTTGCCCGCTCTCGCCAGAGCAGCTCCACGTGCAGGGGGAACTCCAGCCGGATCGTCAACACCTCGGCAAGCAGCCTGGATTGGTTGAAGCCGCGCTCCCGCTGGCGCGACGCATGGAGCGGGACGGGGAGGACACCATCCACATCACTGCCCGCAGCATCCTCCCACCGCCCCGCTAAGAGTGTGCCCAGCGGCGCCGCTAGGTCACTTCGCCATTCGTATTTGAGGGCGTGAATCGCCACGCGTAGCGGTGCCACATGGGGCCCGACGACGCGCATGCCATCCAGGTAGGAGCGCTGCCTCTGACAGGTCATGCAAGGGCCAGTTGCAGCGGCCCCAACTTCCAGAGGTAAATCGCAGCGCGGGCAGCGCGGCTCCGAAAAGCGCACGACACGAGCGATGCAGGTCGCACACAACACCTCACCAGGTCGCCGACAACCAACACACCGAGGTGGGAACAGCAGATCGGCCAGAAGATAGAGTAGGCGGCGACCCTGGCCAAGCACTTACGGCTCGTATTTCGCATCCTGAAGGCGGACCCACCCAAGCCGGAGGGCATAGACGGCGGCCTGGGTCCGATCGCTCACACCCAACTTGTGGAGAACCGCCGACATGTGGTTCTTGACGGTCTGGTTGCTAATATTTCGCCGATGGGCGATTTCCTTGTTTGAGTACCCTTTGGTGACGTACGTCAGGATCTCCATCTGCCGGAAGGTGAGGGGATTAAACCGCTCCTCATTGAGGATCTCGCCGGTGGGAGAGAGCGCCTCGAACTGTTTGAGCAGCCAGGCCTCCGCTTGCCTCGCGCTCATGACCTCCCCCTCGATGACGTAGTTCCCCCTGGTCACCTCTCGAATGGCTCTCGCAAGGAAGTTAGAGCACTCATCCTTGGCATAGTAGGCAGAGGCACCAGAGCGAATGGCATGGAACAGCTGCTCCTCGTCAGTATACCCCGTCAGGACAATCACGGCTGTGCCCGGGAAATCGGCCTTGATGGCGCGCGTGAGCGCCAGCCCATTTTGGTTGGGCAGGTTCACATCCATCACGATCACGTCCGGTTGGTGCTCTCGGACCTGCTCTAGCACCTCACCCCCATCCCCCAGCGCGGCGATCACCGCCATATCTGGCTCGCTGTCGACGATGCGGCACACCCCGTCAAGATAGATGGGGTGATCTTCTACGGCCATCACTCGAATAGGATCCACAATATTACCTCACTCTGACTAAAGTTTGGCGATTTCAGATGCAGCGAATACCAACACCGACAGCCGGCAGTATACTCCGATGACACCACTCTAACAATGCCCTTTTTTGGCCCCGCCAACCTGCTCACATTGTGTCACCCCTCAACATCTCCCAGCGCAAACGCAGCACGGTGTAACCGGCCTTGAAAATCTCGTTCTTGGAGATCTTGGATGCTCCGCGTTTTCGATCAGCGAAGAGGATGGGAACCTCGGCAACGTGCCACCCGTTCTGTTGAACCTTGAAGAGCATCTCCAGGAGAAAAGAGTAGCCATTCGAGAAAATCCGGTCCGGGTCAACGGATTCCAGTACCTCACGCCGGTAGAGGCGAAAGCCGGCGGTACAATCGTTGGGCCTTAACCCCAGGGCAAGCTTGGCGATGCGATTTGCACCCCACGAGAGCAGGACGCGCTGCCAGTGCCAGTGCCGCGTCCCGCCGCCTGGCACGTAGCGAGAGCCGATGACCAGATCGCATCGCTCGCCCAGAC
Source organism: Chloroflexota bacterium (assembly GCA_030863245.1). Classification (GTDB taxonomy): domain Bacteria; phylum Chloroflexota; class Anaerolineae; order Ardenticatenales; family Ardenticatenaceae; genus JALZCF01. The sequence continues at coordinate 2,845 of JALZCF010000477.1, read as the reverse complement.
GAAGCAGGTCGGGGATGTAACGCGGGTGGTGGGAGAAATCGGCGTCCATGGTCATGATGTGCGAGACATCCATCTCGAAGGCGAGATGGAATCCGGCTAGATACGCCGTACCCAGGCCAAGCTTGCCCGCGCGGTGAATCACACATACGCGCTCATGCTGCGCTGCAAGCACATCCACCACCTCCCCGGTGCCATCCGGCGAGTTATCATCCACAATGACAAGATGAAGATGATAAGGTAGCGCCAGAATGAGCTCTGTCAGATCGACAATATTCTCTCGCTCGTTGTAGGTTGGTATGACGATAGCGGTCTTCACAACATACACTCCAACTCTCTCCAATTGCTCCATTGTACAAGCAATGACGAACAGGTTAAAACATCGGGCAATCCGGTACGTTGCGTCAGTAACAGGCTTGACCTACAATGAACGGTATGACAATGGAGATGCCCACAACGATACCGGCCGGCGCGGTGCGCCGCCGTTTGGCGGAACTTGCGCCGCCCACCCTAGCGGAGTCATGGGATAATGTGGGGTGGCAGGTGGGGTATGACGAGGCACCCATCCGTGCCATCCTCGTGTCGCTAGATGTTGACCTCGCGGTGGTGGAGGAGGCAGCACAGCAGGGAGCAAACTTGATCGTGGCACACCACCCAATGCTCTTTCGAGGGGTGAAGCGGATCAACCCGGCTGATTACCAAGGAAAGCTGCTGCGTCGGCTACTGTGTGATGAGATTTACGTTTTCGCCGCGCACACCAATCTGGACGCCGTGCGCGATGGCGTGAATGGCGCCTTTGCCGACGCACTTGAGCTGACACCAATCGCTCCCCTCCAGCCTGTTGCTGGCGCACCGTCCGATTGGGGGTTCGGTGCCATCTGCAGGGACGAGGGGATTAGCACCACAGAGATGGTCCATCGTGTGCAGGCGGCACTCGGCGCACCGCGGCCGCGCGTCACACGCGGCATTGACGCGCCTGAGTCTCACGAGCGCGTCGCGCTGTTAGGTGGCAGCGGCGCCTCGATGATCGAGGATGCTCTCCGTGCCAGTTGTACTCTCTATGTGACAGGTGAGATCAAATACCACGAGGCGCAGGATGCGGCCCGAGCGGGCCTCACAGTGATTGAGGTGGGCCACTTTTACAGTGAGCGCCCGGTGCTGCGACGCGTGGTAGAGTGGCTGGAGCCGCTTGGCGTTCCAGTGTTTGAATCGAGACAGCTTACATCCCCCTTTGAGCTTAACGGGAAGGACGTGTTATGATGATGAGCCGTGGAGCGAAGTTACTTGCCCTGCAGGAAGTTGAAAACGATCTGCGTGACAAAATTGCTGCCTACAAGCAGGTTCAGAAACATCTGACGGTTGCCTCGCCTGTGCGGAAGGCACGCGACGCGTACGAGGAGGCCGTGGATGCCGAGAAGGAGGCGCGCACGCAGCAGCAGAGTCTCAACCTTGAATGGCAGGGAGTGATCCAGAAAGCAGATGAGGAAGAAAAGCGCCTCTACAGCGGCGACATCACGAATCCGAAAGAATTGGAAGCGATTCAGATGGAGGTGGAGCAACTGAAGCGGCGTCGCGAGGTGCTAGAAGAGCGGGCACTTGAACTGATTGAGCAGGTCGATGGGCTGACCCAAGAGGCAGAGGAAGCCCGAGAAGGGTACGAACAGGTCGAGGAGGAGACCCGCCAGCGCCAGGAAGCGCTTGAGAAGAAGGAGCAGCAACTCAAGCGATACATCTCTCACCGTAAGCGGGAGCGCGAGAAGCTCCTCGAGGAGATCGACCCGGTGGATCTCGACCAGTACCGCTACGTCCAGCGCCTGAAAAATGATACCCACGCCGTCGCTACCCTTCAGGATGGCGTCTGTGGTGCCTGCCACATTCAGGTAAGCATCTCAAAGCGTGATAGCGTAGAGCGCGTGGATAAGAGCCAACTTCTCACATGCGGTAACTGTGGCCGCATTCTCGTCTTCTAGTCATCGCGAGTGAAGCCTGGAAAAGGGAAAATGGAGATTGGAGAATGGAAAATGGAGAATGGACAACGGAGAACGAAATTCCATCAAGCAACCGTCCCCTTTCCATTTTCCAATCTCCCCTTTCCCCTCTCCCTCTGTCTGGCCCCGAATCTCCAATCATTCCGCACTCCGCACTCCGCACTCCGCAGTCTCTAGTCTCCTGTCTCTCCCCAACTGTTGCACCAGGCAAGAGCGAGCCACTACTTCACCACGATGTTCACAATCCTGCCTGGCACGTAAATGACCCTAGCGATTTCCCCATCTGCGATGAAATCCTGCACTGTTGGTGAGGCGAGTGCTTTTTCCTTTATCGCCTCCTCACTCGCATCCGCTGCAACCTCAACGCTGTCACGCAGCTTGCCGTTGACCTGAATCGGAATGACCATCATCTCGTCCACGACTAGCTCCGGGTCGAAGGTGGGCCAACGTTGCTGGTGCACGCTGAATGGGCCGCCGAGCTGCTCCCAAAGCTCCTCAGCCAGGAAGGGCGCGAATGGGGCGAGCAGCAGCGCGTAGGCCCGCGCGATCTCGCTGTGCGCCTGGGGTGATAGCTTGCACTTTCGTAGTACGTTCAGCGTTTCCATCAAGCGAGCGATTGCCGTATTGAAGCTGAGCGCGGGGATGTCCTCACTGACCTTCTGGATGGCTTTGTGCAGCGCGCGGCGAGCTGTGAGCTCGTCGGCCTGCTTGGTCTCATCTGATAGGTCATGAGGTAACGGTTCCAGAGCATCTGTGATCCATTGCCAGAGTCGCCGGTAGAAGCGCCAGATGCCGGGGAGATCCGAGTCATGCCAATCGCCGCCTTCAATGTAGGATCCCATGAACAAGACGTATCCACG
>JALZCF010000466.1 GCA_030863245.1 Chloroflexota bacterium | reverse complement strand
GGAGTGGATAAAGGGCTTGCTCACTGACCCGGCCAAGCTAGAGAAGGGGCTGCGTGCTAGCCAGGAGGAGAAGGAGGCACAGAATGCACCCCTCTACGAAAGGCTAGCAGTCGTAGAGGATCTGCTCGGGCACCACAGGCAGCAGTACGAACGTCTGCTTGATGTCTACCTGACGGGTGAAATCCCCAGGGACATGCTGGTAGACCGAAAGCAGCGACTAGAGCAATCAATAGCGCAGCTAGAAACCGAGCATGGAATCTTACAGCGAAAGCTCGAAGTCAACACGCTGACCAGCGAGCAGATCAAACAGCTACAGGAGTTTGCTCGCCAGGTAGCCAGGGGACTGGAGAGCGTAGACAAGGGCAAGGAGTTTGCTACCCGTCGAAAAATAGTGCAGTTACTCGACGTTGAGATTACTCTCACGGTGGAGGATGGGCAGCAGGTAGCGTACGCAAGCTGCATTCTCAGCAAGGATTCTTTGTTAATCGCGTCTACCAGCATGAATGGTCCGTCAACGCCATAAAGTTCATTCCGTTGGCGCGCGCTACAGCGAAAGCTAGCTCCGGTGGGCCACTGCCATCGCTGTAAGTGGAGTGAGAGTGGAGTGATCCCGAAGCAACGTAGAGTCCGTCGAGACTCGGACCAAGCGGTGCTGCAGGCATCTCGGATGGCAAGCGGTAGGCCTGTCCCGGTGTTGGAAGGTCATAAGCCACCCAATCATTTACATTATCGGAGTCCAACACATCGACGTGATGAATCGCTCGTGGTGCGGGGGCAGAGATATCATGCCCGGTCAATCCTAGGGCCGCGAAGTCTCCGTTGCGGAAAGCAAGCCGGTCCACGATACGATTCCATCCATCGAGCAGTAACACCTCGTCGCCGCTGTCTTCCAGTGCCCAATGACCGCTACCCCACTCGGTATCTCGTGGTAGCAACGGTATGCTATCGGGGTCGCCAGTGGTACGAAACGCAAAATCCGGCCATTGCTCGAAGCGCTCGTAGAAGGCATCCGCATCCCGTGCGATAACGATTGTGCCATCTGGCTCTACCACCACCCCGACCGGAAAACGGTACATTCCCTCATTGCCCTCTTCCGACTCCTCATCTCCAATCCTCCACCCTGCCAGCTCAACACTCTGGTCGGTTGGGTTCCATATCTCTACAAACTCATCGCCCTGACCGGAGACAATTCCTTCGTAGACAACCTCACTGATAAAGAGGTTCACGAGATTGTCAGGGGTGGCCGTCGGTGTGGGTGTGGCTGGGGCTTGATTCGGGCCAGCCGGGGAGGGAAGCCAGTCGTCGTGCCAGGCACCCTCCTCATCCCGGCTCCACGCTTGATCGAGCGCGGCGGAGCCATAGGCGTGTGTGTCGAGAACGATGCCATCCGGCGCGAGCAGCCGTACTTCATCGCCCGTGTCATTCAACGCAATGCGGGTCTCGCTCCGAAAGAAGGCACGAGTCTCGCCCGGGGCGAGCGTGTCGCTCAGGGTGAAGGCGGAGGAGCCACCCTCGGCATCATCCAATTGCAGGCCGGCCAGATCGAATGATTGACCACTCTTGTTGATCAGTTCGATATATTCGTCATTCACGTCAGCCGTGCCATCGCCATTCCAATCGTTGCCGGGACGTGGCAGGAATTCGTTCAACTGCAGATTCGATAGAATGGGAGTGGATGTGCCTATTGCGGTGGGGATCGCCGTCGCAATGAATGTGAGCGTGAGCGTTGGGATAGGGGTTATGCTAGGCGTTGCTGTGATGGTGCCGGCAGGAGATACAGTGGTGGTTACCGTGGGGGTGTAGGGAGGAGGCGAGACATTCGCTAGTCCTGGTGAGGGAGCCCAATCGTCGTGCCACGCACCATCGGCATCGCGGCTCCACGCCTGGTCCAGGGTAGCGGACGAGTAGTCGTGCTCGTCCCACACGATTTCGCCGGGCGCCAAGAGGCGTACCGAATCCCCATCGTCATTCAACGCGATGCCGGTCTGGCTGCGGAAAAGAACATGAATCCCACCCGGCGAAAGGGTGCCGCTCAACGTATAAGGGGAGGTGCCCCCTACCGCATCGTCCAGTTGGAAGCCGGTGAGGTTAATGGTTTGGTTACTTCGGTTAACGAGCTCGATATACTCATCGTGAGAATCTATCACACCATCGCCATCCCAATCACTTGTGGGACGCGGAAGAAACTCGTTAAGCTGTAAATTCCCTGGCACAGGAGATGGTGGGAGAGTGCCAAGCGGCGTACGAGTCACCGTGGCAGTTGCGCCCCATGTCGGTGTAGGGGTGGAGGTATAGGGCAATATTGCCGCCGTATGCGTTGCGGTCGGCACGGGTGTCACACTGGCAGTGACAGGGGGCGTAGCCGTATAGACCTGTGTGGCGGTCGAGGTGGCGGTAGCAGTATCTGTAGGAGGTGGTACGTTGGGCAGACCAGGCGAGGGTGACCAGTCATCGTGCCATACGCCTGCATCGTCGCGACTCCATGTTTGATCATATACAGCGGAAGAGTAGGTGAGTTCATCCAATACCGTCCCATCTGCCGCGAGCAAACGCGCTGAGTCTCCGCTATCGTTCAAGCCAATACCTGTCTCACTTCGGAAGAAGGCGCGAACCTCATCCGATTCAAGCGTGCCACTCAGGAGGAAAGGTGATGTGCCCTCTGCTACGTCATCCAGCTGCAAACCTGTCAGATTGAAAGCTTGCCCACTATTGTTCACGAGTTCGATATACTCGTCATAAAAATCTGCTGTGCCGTCGCCGTCCCAGTCGCTTTGGGGACGTGGCAGGAACTCGTTGAGGCGAAGGCCAGCCGGGATAGTAGTTGGCGTGAAGACCGTGGCCGGACTCGCAGTGAAGGTGAGGGCACCAACCAATGTAGCCGTCGGACTTCGCGTGGGGGTGGACGTAGCGCTGGCCACTGTTCGTTGGGTAGTCGTTGGGCTCGGCGTGGTAGGAGGCATTGATGTGGCTGTTGCACTGAACGTAGGGATGGTGGTTGGCGTGGTTGTGGATGTTGGGGTGGGGGTAGGGGGTGGAAGATTGGGTAGGCCTGGTGACGGTGACCAACCATCCTGCCACAAACCGCCGGCGTCGCGGTTCCACGCTTGATCAGGGGTGGCGGAAGAGTAAGCACGTTCATCCAGCACTGCTCCGTCCGGTGCTAACAAGCGCACCTCATCGCTTGTATCGTTCAGAGCAACCCCCGTTTGACTGCGGTAGAAGACCCGGATCTGACTCGGCGCGAGCGTGCCGCTCAGAGTATAGGGGGA
>JALZCF010000457.1 GCA_030863245.1 Chloroflexota bacterium | reverse complement strand
CTCCAGCAACTCGCTCAGGATCCACGCTTTCTTGGCGGGCAGATTGGCATGCTGGGCGTCTTGCAGACGTGGACGCGCGACCTACGCTACCATCCCCACATTCATTATCTCGTCCCAGCCATTGGATTGGCCCCCGATGGCAGCTGGATGCAGGCGAAGCGTGGGTTCCTCGTCCACGTGAAGCCGCTCGCCATCCTGTTTCGCGCCAAGTTCCAGGCGGCGGTGCGGCAAACGCCCCATCTTGCTGAGGTCGCGCCAGAAACCTGGCGCCAGGCGTGGGTGGTGGATTGCCGGGCGGTGGGCAGTGGGCGTTCAGCCCTGCACTACCTCGCGCCCTACATCTTTCGCGTTGCGCTGAGTAATAACCGCATCGTTGGCCTCACCAACGACGAGCTGATCTTCCGCTACACAGATGGCGAAACGGGCCAGCCGCGGCGGTGCACACTCCCGCCAGAGGAATTCATGCGGCGTTTCCTGCAGCACGTCTTACCGAAAGGCTTTGTCAAGGTTCGCTACTACGGGCTGTTTAGTCCTGGCAACCGTCGCCTGCTGGCGCAGCTCCGCCACCTGCTGGCGCTTGCCGCTGGCGCGGCGTCGGCACGTCAAGTCCCAGATCGCACTCCTCCGATCAGGCCCGGCCAGCGCCTCGATGTGTGTTCCAGGTGTGGGCAGCCACTGGTGATCGTCCCGCTGCTCCCGAACCGGTGTCGAGGTCCACCATGTCCAATGGAGCGTGCTGCCGTAGGGTTGAGCCACGTATAGGCGAGCATGTTCGGGTACCGTCACAGCACCCGCGGGTTCGTGCGCCTCACATTCGCGCTCAAGGGCGCGCAACCCCCCAGTGCCCCACCGGCGAGGAGTGGACAACCAGCCTTGGCGCGTGGTTCCGATCGGAGGCAGTGCCACGATCAGTCGATGGTACACCAGATCACTGAGTGATCTGCCCACCGAGCCCCATATCTCGCAGGAAGAAGTCCCCGTTTAAATTCCATAAGCATCCAAATGATAGAACAGCCGGAGGGTGCTCCGGCTCAGTTCAACGCGGATTCATGTGGCGGCTGCGCGCCACATGAATCCTTAATTCGTTAGTTGGCTACCCACTACTTCTAGTTAGAGCAAAAACAAACAATGGATCCATCTTTAGATAGTCGTCGCCGGTGGTTTGAGGAATACATCGACCGAGTCGAGCACGGTGTCAGTGCACCTCCACAAGCCGGTATGCGGTACCCGTGTCCGTGTTGTGGCTATCCGACACTGCTCGAGCGTGGTAGCTACGAAATCTGTGAGCTATGTAACTGGGAGGATGACGGACAGGATGATCCCCACGCTGACGAAGTATGGGGTGGTCCCAACGGAGCATACTCGCTCTCTGAGGCACGCGCCAATTTCAAACAATACTTGATCATGTATTCGCCGGATGATCTCGCAAGCCGTATTAATGCCTCTGATAGCCCGATGGAACAACAGGCCAAACGAGCGATCATGGCAGCGTTTGATGCCATGCTCACTGAAGCAGACCCACAAGCGCTCAATGCATTGTGGCAGCGGGTCTTTGCTAACGAACAGATACTGCAACGTGAGCTCCAACGGAAAGTTCGCGAGCACGAAGCACGTATGCGGGATCAAGACGCGAGCTAACACCTCGTTCCAGCCGACAGCGCCGACAGCGCTGCGGCTGAACTCGACTGTCAGGCGCTCCGCGTTGCCGAAAGACGTTGAAAGCAGTTTATGAATGAAGTAGTCATATACCCGAAGCGAGTGAAGCTATTTGCCATCGCTGTTGGTGCTTTAGGGTTCGTCGTCCTCGGCTTCTACTTCGCCCAGAATCGTGCGATTATGGGATTGCCCCTGGAGGTCATTGTCGTCACCTCTTATGTGGGCATACCTTTCTTCGGCCTGTGCTTGGCTTATGCAATTTACCGGCTATTCATTCCTGAGCCTGCGATGATTATTAGTAACGAGGGAATCTTTGATAATGCATCTGCCATTGGCGCAGGGATGCTCAGGTGGGAAGAGATCGCGGATGTATTCTCGTATGATTTCATGGGGCAGCGGATGTTAGGCATCACCCTTGTGAATGAAGAAATTGTCATCGGGCGTCAGCCGCGTATCAAAAGAGTAATGGTGAGGATGAACAGAGGTCTCGGGGCGGCCCCGTTCAATATACCTCAGAGTGTGCTGCCAATCTCGGTTGACGAGTTGCTCATTAGGATTGAGGAGCATCGGCGGCATTCGCAGTAGGC
>JALZCF010000454.1 GCA_030863245.1 Chloroflexota bacterium | reverse complement strand
GAGCATAGCTTGCTACACCTTACGCAAGCTATGCTCGGCCCAGTCCTACAACGAAATGTCGCTCCCTTGTCATGCTGAGTGGAACGAAGTCTCTCTTCCCGCCATGAGCCTTCATCCCTTTGTCATGCTGAGTGGAACGAAGCATCTCTGTGAACGAGCCGGAGACCCTTCCCTTCGCCCAGGGTGATAAGGGAGGATGAGCAAAAGCCTCGTTGTAGTATTTGTTACACTGAGTAGATAGTACGACGCAGTCGGATCAATAAAACAACTACGACACGAACCAGGAAGATCCATGAGTTACCAATCGCGCGGCCGCACGTTCGACCACTTCGAAGAGGATGAAGTGATAACTACCCCCCGCCGGACCATCACGGAGAATGCCATAGAACGCTTCGCGGGGCTTTCAGGAGACTTCAACCCACTGCACACTGACGAGGAGTTCGCCAGGGAGACCCCCTTTGGCACCCGCATCGCCCACGGCATGCTCGTCGCCGCGATCGCAACCGGTCTCGCCAACCAATCAGGCGTCTTCGAGGGCACGACCATCGCCCTCCTGCAACAGACCATCCGCTACAAGGAAGCCGTCTTCCCGGGCGATACAGTCCACCTGGAGCTGACCGTAGCCGGAAAGCGCGAGAGCTCCAAGCCAGACCGGGGCCTCATCACCTTCGATGCAGCTGTCAAAAACCAGCGAGACGAAACGGTCATAGACGGCCAATGGGTCCTTCTCATGCGACGGGAGTCGCCCGACGACCAATGAAACCGACCACATCAATACTACAACCAGATTTTGCCTCCTCCCCCCTTGTTTGTCACCCTGAACAGAGTGAAGGGTCTCCTCCGCTCAGCATGACATAAGACCGAACTCTCGTTGTAGTACCAACCATAGCAGGAGAAAAAGAATGCACTTGAAGGATCGGGTCGCGCTCATCACAGGCGCCGGTCGTGGGATCGGCCAGGCCACAGCACTACGCTTTGCAGCGGAGGGTGCCCGGGTTGCCGTAAACGACGTGGATCAGGAGGCCGCGCAAGAGACGGTCTCCGCCATCCAGCAGGCGGGTGGCGAGGCCTTCGTCGCCCCGGCCGACATCACGGATCGCTCCCAGGTCGAGGCAATGGTGGATCGGATCGTCGAGCGCTGGGACCGTCTGGATATCCTCATCAACAATGCCGGAATCAATCGTGATGCCCTGACCGTGCGGATCAAGGATGACAACGTACGGAAGCTGGGCGAGAGGGACTGGGATGCCGTGATCGACGTGAACCTGAAAGGCTCCTTTCTCTGTGCTCAGGCCGCAGCCGTCCCGATGATCCGTCAATCCTACGGCAAGATCGTCAACACCGCGTCAGTGGCCGCGCTAGGCAACATCGGGCAGGCCAACTACAGCGCCTCCAAAGGGGGCATCGTGAGCCTGACCAGGACTCTGGCCCTCGAACTGGCCCGCTACAACATCAACGTCAACGCTATCGCTCCCGGTGGGGTGAAGACGCGGATGACGGCCGGCATCCCAGAAAAAATCATGGACAACCTCCTGCAAAGCATTCCCTTCCGCCGCCTAGCGGAGCCAGAGGAGATTGCCTCATTGCACCTCTTCCTGGCAAGCGATGAGGCAAACTACATCACCGGCCAGGTCATTTTCATCGACGGTGGCGTATCGGTAGGATAGGTTATGCCCGAGAATAGTCACAATTGCCTAAGTCCACTGCGCGCTGATTGTCACCAGCGGCTGATGACGTTCAGGTGGGGGCGAGATGATATATAACACTAGCGACACAGAATCGATCTCCGTATAGTATGGGGCAGGTGAGACAAATCAATTCATAACAAACCCCTACTTACATTCAAAGGAGATGAGTGATGGCACAACGGAAATTGGAAGCAGAACTGTTCGGACAGGCAGTCAGCTTCGACTATTCAGAGAAGGCAATTGGGTATGCGATCGTGGTCATGCGGGTGGTGATGGGCTGGACCCTCTTCCAGGGCGGCATCACCAAGCTGCTCGACCCCCAGTGGACGGCGGCGGGCTTCCTGCTGCATGGTATTCCGGAAGGCAACCCCTTGATGGGCTTCTTTGCTAGCCTGGCCGGTAGCCCCCTGATCGATGCGCTCAACGCCTGGGGCCTGACGCTGACCGGCCTCGGTCTGATTCTCGGCGCCTTGGTGCGCTGGAACGCCTTCTGGGGCGCAGTGATGATGCTCTTCTACTGGGCCGCCAGCTTGCAGGGCGGTCTGCTGCAGGGCTTCCCGCTCGAGCACGGCTGGCTGGTCGATGACCACATCGTCTATGCGGTCCTCCTCTTCGGCCTCGGCGCGCTGGGTGCCGGTCGCATCCTCGGTGTCGATGCCCTTCTCGAGAAGACACGCGCCGCCAAGCAGCATCCAGCCGTCCAATACGTCCTCGGCTAACCCGAACGGCGGGTCGGACGCGACGACACAGCAGACAAGATTCCTCTACTTCCAAAGAAACGGAGCCCTGACACACAGGGCTCCGTTTTGGGTTCCTTCTTCTCGTGGCACGTCAGGCAGGAGGAGTGCGAAGCGGGTTGGCTGCTTTCCCCCCAGAGCACAGACCAACCCACTTCGCATCAGGTGGAGAGCCATTACTGGCCTATCTATAGCGTAACAAATTCGTGGGCCATTGCCAATGTCGAATCCGGTAAAATCGGGTTGCCGCTTGCGGTGATTTCCGATTGCCGGATGCGGTAACAAACATGTAGCCTGTCAACGGCTTGAGCGTAGCCACAACGACCGCAATCGTAGCAGCGTCCTGTGCAGGGCGTTAACCTCCGTCGCGGTAGGGGGGGGAGGTGGGAGGAAACCGAAGCGGCGCTGCCCGAAAGATTGCCCGATGTCGAGAAGCATCTCGACCGTTTGCTTGAGAAGACGGGGATCTGCGCCATCCGCAACCAGGTACTGAGCGCTCTGGTGGAGGGAATCGCCCTGGTTGAGGAAGAGGCGGCGCAGCGCAATGCTATCGTGACTCTTATCGAGCAGCGCATGACGCGACTCGTCCAGCAGATTCACGATAAACGCTTGCGGCGTTCCACCCTCTAGCAGACCATCCTCATCCGCCAGGGCAGGTCCCACATTCCATAGGCCGAGAAAAACCAGATAGGTGGGGGTAGCAATGCGATAGAGATAATCAGCCCTGCTCATCTCCGCGAGTTGCATCGCCCACAGCCACGCCTCCTCCTCAGAGCAGTGTTCAACATAGTCGGGCACATCGGGCACCGAATCGATTACCGCCCCTTTCTCCGCTCCCTCACCCGCCCAGGCCATCATCAGTAACGCATCGGCTATGTCGTAGCTACACAGAGCTTTCATCTCGGCAGTCGCTGTCGGCTCACCCGACCATGCCAACCACACGATCAGCCCTGCTTCCCACTCCACAAAGCGCTCCCCATCCGTTGCGCCCCAGCTCTCCAGTGACTCTGCCAGCCGCGCCTGCCGCGCCTGCCACCGCTCAATCAATTCCTGCTCTGCTATCTCCACCCCTTGCTCTACTTCCGCTTCACGCATGCTGCTTCCCCCAGAAACAAAAGGCCACTGAAGGCATACCCCCTTCAGCGACCTATTGTAACGTGTACGAACTTATCGGAAAACCCTTTCAGCTTCTAGCTCTCGTATAGCTCCTACAACTCCCACAGCTCCCACAGCTCCTATAGCTCCCATATGAAGACGAATCCTAGATCGTCGTTGTTACCGAATGGTATCCCGTCGCGCCATCGGGACGAACGCTCGTCCTCTCTTCAATCTGAAGGGCGCCGGTACCATCCGTAGCACGGACCTGTAGCGTATGGCGCCCGGGTGTCGCAGGCCAATCGTAGCGCCACAGCACCCAAGTGAGCGAACTGAGCGGCGGCGTACGCAGCTCGGCTTCCTCCCACTCGCCATCATCGACCTGGACCTCTACCCTCTGGATGCCCCGATCGCCCGCCCAGGCAATGCCGCCGACCGGTATCCTGCCATCCTCCGCCTCCCCCTTCGCAACCGTGTCGATTACGGAGACGATGTGCGGCCGGGCCTCCCTGCTCCATCCACGCACGACCCAGTAGCCGGCTTCCCACTCGTCGATCGCCTCGATGCGGGTGATCCACTTTGGCTGCTTCATACCGTAGCGGTTCGGGATGTAGATGCGCAGCGGGAAACCATGCTCCACCGGCAACGTCTCGTCGTTCATACCATAGACAAGCAACGTGCGCGGGTCCATCATATCTTCCATCACGACCGTCTCATAGAAGCCGTCCGCCGCCTCGACGTAGAGCGCCCTCGCTTCCGGCTTCAGCCCCCATTCGTCGAGCAGGTCGCGCAGCCGAACCCCCGTCCAATTGCTCGTGCCGATCAGGTCGCCGCCTATCCGGTTGGAGATGCAGGCCATGGTGAGAGGCTGCGTTACGGCCGGGAAGGCCATCAAGTCATCCAACGTGAGACGTTGCGGATTATCAAAGAGACCGTCGACCTCCAGAGTCCAGGATTCTTCTTGGATAACGGGCGGACGCGTGTTGATATCAATGCGATAGAAAGCCTCGTTCGACGTCAACTCCGGACGCGTGCCCGGCGCCGGCTCTAACCGATCCTCCAGCTCCTCCTCCGTGGCGCCAAGATACTCTACCGAGGTAGTGACCTCAGGCTCAGCCGCGGGAGTGACCTCAAGCTCAGCATCGGGTGCAACATCGGTGACGGCATCAGCATCGCTCACCGGCCTTTCCGCAGCAAGCGGTTGACTGGCACCAGACGCGCGACTTTGCGAGTCCAATAGCCAACCGGTTCCCCAAGCGGCCAGAGTGACCAGCAACGATCCACCTGCTATCTTCGTGAGCACCTCGCGGCGCTCAGCGCCCCAATCCGCCCTATCTATCGCCGTGAGTGCCTCCAAATCGATCCAGCTCCCCAGCAACGCACCCCAACCGACCCAAAGAATGGCCAGCCAGATCAACGACAACGCCGGGTCGCCAGGGAAGCCAACCCTCGATGCAGCCGCCCAGGAAAGAAAAAACATCGCCACCCCACCGATCGCGCCGATCCGCATACCGGAGATGCCTGCCGTTCGTCGTCTCACCCAGGTAATCAACACACCCAGCGACATGCCGGCGAACAACACCAGCGCCAGCGCCATCAACTGCTCGATCAGCTTGGCGGCCTCACTCGTGCCCCCGAGATTGAGAACCCCAATCATCCTGACGATAGCATCGATCCCGATCGTGACCACATCCCCTGGCAGCACGCGCGCCAGCCAATCAAAGAGCACGAAGGGAACAAAGGGCAATCCCGCAAAGGCATCGCCCAAGTAGAACAACGCCATCAGCGGCAGGCTCATCACGCCTCCCAACACGGCGCCAAGTAACAAAGAATATTTCCGCATCGTCTGCCTCCTACCATCACCAACAACCAGACTACCACAATTATGACATGGACTTCTTACGAAACGATAACAGTCAAATGAGGTAAGCGGTAAAGCCGTAAGTTCCCACAACTCCCACACGCCGTCCCGCTCCCCGCTCCACAGACCCGTGACTGCTCTCACCTACCCCCTGCCCATCTCATGCTACAATCCTTGCATGACATCAACCATCCATCATCCACAGCTGCAAGACGCACCCCATGTACGCGTCGAGTCACTTACAAAAATCTATGAGGAGAGCCACACGGGACGCCACGTGCTCGACAACGTGACGGCCACCTTTGAAGGGGGCAGATTCACGGTGCTGCTGGGGCGGAGCGGGAGTGGTAAGTCAACCCTGCTGAATCTCATCTCCGGGATTGACCTGCCTACGGAGGGCGATATCTGGATCGGTGATACGAACGTAACGAGATTGTCGGAGCGGGAGCGGACGCTGTTCCGCCGGCGCAACATCGGCTTCGTCTTCCAGTTCTTCAACCTCATCCCCACCCTCACCGCCGTGGAGAACGTCTCTCTGCCCTTGGAATTGGGTGGCACCGAGGAGCGCGAGGCCCACGCCCGTGCCGCGCAACTGCTAGAGCGCGTGGGGCTGGGTAACCGGCTCGACGACTACCCCGATCGCCTCTCTGGCGGCGAGCAGCAACGCGTGGCCATCGCCCGCGCCCTCGCCCACAACCCAATCCTCATCCTTGCGGACGAGCCAACCGGCAACCTGGATGAGGATACCGGCGACTCTGTTCTCACCCTTCTCCTCGACCTCGTCCGAGAGGCGGGAAAAACCATGATTATGGCCACCCACTCCCTCGAGATCGTCCTCCACGCCGACCACGTCTTCCGCGTAACCGACGGCCATCTAGTTGAAGACACCCATCATATCCGCATGGAGCGTCTTGTCAGCTGACGGGAATATGAAATCACCTCTAATCCGCATCGGCCGTCGTTACCTGCTCCGCCGCCCACTCCAAAGCCTCCTTGTAGTCATCGGCATCGCCTTGGGCGTGGCGGTGATTATCGCGATCGATCTCGCCAACGACTCGGCTAGCCGGGCATTTGATATCTCCACAGAGGCTGTGACCGGCCGCGCCACCCACCAGATCGTTGGTGGTCCGAGTGGTGTGCCACAGGAACTATATACCCAACTGCGCCGCGAGCTGGGGCTACGTGAGGTGGCACCAGTCGTCACTGACTACGTCGTCGTCGAAGAGTTGGGTGAGCGTCCCATGCGGCTCTTCGGCATGGACCCCTTCGCAGATGCACCCTTCCGCTCCTATCTCGGTGGGCCTGGCGCCCAGCCGCTCTCGCTGGAAGAGTTGACCGCCTTTCTCACCCAACCGAATACTGTCTTTCTTTCCCGGGCGGTGGCGGAAAGACAGGGGGTGGAGCCAGGCGCCACGCTTACGCTTGGCATCGGCGCACGGGAGGAGGAGGTCACCGTCGTCGGACTGCTCGACCCGTCCGACGAATTCAGTCGCCGCGCGCTCGACTCCCTCCTGGTAGCTGACATTGCCACCGCTCAGGAGCTTCTTCAGCAAACGGAGTCCCTCTCTACCATCGATCTGATTCTTGATGACGACGCGGCAGCGGAGCGCATCGCCGCACTACTACCGGAAGGGACTCGCATCGAGACGCCCGCCAGCCGCACCCAGACCGTGGAGCAGCTCACTGCCGCCTTTGAGCTGAATCTCACCGCGCTCTCGCTATTGGCGCTGGTCGTGGGGATGTTCCTGATCTATAATACCGTCACCTTCAGCGTCGTGCAGCGCCGCCCCGTGCTAGGCACACTGCGCGCCCTCGGCGTGACGCGAGCCGAAATCTTCCAGCTCATCCTGGTCGAGGCACTCCTCATGGGCATCGTCGGTGCGTTGCTCGGCGCGGGGTTGGGCATTCTCTTGGGGCGGGGGGCCGTGCGGCTAGTGACGCAGACCATCAATGACCTCTACTTCATCGTCAATGTGGAGGGAGTGGATATCTCGCCACTGACGCTACTCAAGGGGGGCATGATCGGAATCGCGTCCGCGCTGCTGGCAGCCGTCGCTCCCGCGTGGGAGGCCTCCTCAGTCGAGCCGGTCACTGCTCTGCGTCGCTCCTCGATCGAGTCGAGTGCTGCAAGGCTGCTCCGGCCACTCTCGCTCGCAGCCATCGGGTTGGGGATAGGGGCCCTTCTCCTCTTGATACTGCCTACCCGCTCCGTTGTTCTCGCCTTCGCCGCGCTCTTTGGCGTTATCCTTGCCTTTGCCTTCTTCACTCCGGCCGTCACTGTGTGGCTCATGCGGCGCCTCGAGTACCCGCTCTCTTTTCTTGGCGTACTGGGACGAATGGCACCGCGCGACATCGTGCGTGCGCTGAGCCGCACCTCTGTCGCCATCGCCGCCCTGACCGTGGCCGTCAGCGTCATCATCGGCGTGAGTGTGATGATCGGCTCTTTCCGCAACACCGTGACGACCTGGCTGAACGCCACCCTCCAGGCAGATGTCTACATCTCGCCTCCCAGTGTCGCCGCGAATCGCTCCGATCAGCCCATGGATCCCTCCATTGCCGAGGAGGTACGCCGCTTCGAGGGGATAGAGCACGTCGCTGTCGCCCGCGATGTGATCGTTTCCTCGCCCGACTTTGGCCGCGTGCAGCTCGTAGCGGTCACGGACGATGTGTCGCAGGGGGAGCGGCCCTTCAAGTGGGTCGAGGGCACGCAGGATGAGGCCTGGCAGCGCGCCAAAACGGAGGGGGCCGTCTTCGTTTCCGAGCCTTTCGCCTACCGCCACGACATCGCGCGCGGCGATACAGTTACCCTCCTCACCGATCGGGGTGAACGCTCCTTCCCCGTCGTCGGCGTCTTCTATGACTACTCCTCCGAGCAGGGCGTCGTCCTCATGCCCGACCCCCTCTACCGTACCCTGTACGACGATCCCTACATCTCCTCCGTCGCCGCCTACGTGGCGCCGGGCACGGACGTGGATCAACTGGTCGAGGAGCTCCGTGACTCCTACGCCGGCGAGCAGCAGCTGCTCATCCGCTCCAACGTCGGCCTTCGTACGGGCGCCCTGGAGATTTTCGAGCGCACCTTCGCCATCACCGGCGCCCTCCAACTCCTCGCAACCCTTGTCGCCTTCATCGGCGTCCTTGCCGCCCTCATGTCCCTGCAGCTTGAACGAGTGCGCGAGCTGGGCACCCTCCGCGCTGTGGGCATGACACAGCGGCAACTATGGGGCGTTACCATGCTCGAGACAGGCCTCATGGGCAGCACTGCTGGACTCTGGGCCATGCCGACCGGCCTCGCCCTCGCCCTCGTCCTCATCTACGTCATCAACCGCCGCTCCTTCGGCTGGACCCTCCAACTCCAACTCCTCCCCACCTACTTCCTCCAAGCCTTCCTCGTCGCCCTCCTCGCCGCCCTCCTCGCCGGCCTCTACCCCGCCCTACGTATGAGCCGGGTACGAGTCGCACGAGCAATCCGCAGCGAGTAAGGAGAGCAGCCTGCCCTGGCACGTGACTGGCTTTCATGGGAGATAAAGTCTGCAAGGAGGTTACAATGGCCTGTTCGGTGGAGATGCTACCTTGCGATCGGTGCGGTCGGGAGGTAGAGCGGTATGAGATTCGAGTCGTGAGGGATGAGGAGGGGCAACGCGAGTGGGTCTGTAAGGAGTGTGCAGGGGAAGGCGAAGTCAAAGCGACACCCCCCCAGCCCGACTGCGCTTGAACAATATTCCCAGGATGCTGGAGATTTGCAAATTCCTCCCGGTTATAGTTGTTATTAACGGTCCTTTGCTTTACTATAGTCGTGATATGGCTTGTAGAAGCTTCAGCATATTGACTGATTGGAGATCACTTCATGTTGCAATCCTCCTCGGATTATTCTGAAAGCAAGGCCGCAAGACAGCGTAAACAGAGTAGAGGTAACGTTTCAAGAACACACCTATGTCCGAAGTGCAGCGGATCCATCGTACGTGTCCGGCGCCGCCCGCTTGATCGCTTCATCTCCCACTTTGTCCAAGTTGGTCGTTACCGCTGTGAGCACTGTGGGTGGGGAGGTCTCCTACGGAGGATTAACAGTAGTCAGTAAACCGCACTGATCACTGTTCACTGAGGTAGTGTGCAGTGGTGAGTTGGTTCTCAGTTGTTTATGGTCAATGCAAAAGTGGGG
>JALZCF010000435.1 GCA_030863245.1 Chloroflexota bacterium | reverse complement strand
CATCATCCTCTAGTTAGTTCTTGCAAGCAGAATGCTAGCGAGAATCAGGCCAAGGCCCCAGCTTCAACTACCAACCTGTCACGACCGTAATCTAATCAGCACCGTCCGACGGCCGCACACGGCTCTGCAGGTCAAACTCGGCTTCCTCCTCCACCATCTTTGGTGCGGTGATGGTCGAGTCCTGGGGCCGGTTCCGTAGGTCCGACACGAGGCGGTCTAATTCCCGCTGCGCGATCTCGCGTCCACCCAAGCCGAACGCAAGGGCGGCGGCAACGGCAACCGCCCCTAGGAGCAGAGTGAAGGCCAAGGTCACGATGCCGATGGCGATCCCCATTTGCTGCAGGGCCATGAAAATCGCCAGCCCGATGATGCTGTAGCGTGCCATGGTCGCCAGTAGGTCATCGTTCTTCACGTTGCTGCCCCGGATCGCTTGGTCGGCTAAGTTAGCGAAATACAAACCGAGGCCGAGCACGATCAGGCCCAGCAGCACGTTTCCGAAGAAGATGAGAAAGCTGGTAATCAGGCCTGCCAGGGCCGCAAAGCCCAGCAGGTCCGCCGCTTCCGCCGCCGCGAAGAGCATGATGCCGACGATAATGAGCGTTCCCGCCAGCTCCGACGGCCGACTCCCCTCGCGCGTGGCCTGGTGCAATCCGATGCGACTCAGGAACCGGTTGAAGCCGATTCCGGCCAGAATCTCGCTGACAATATCTGCCACGAAGCGTGCCACAAAGTAGGCAATCCCCAGCAGCAGCGCCGCGCCGAAGATATTGGGGATGGCGTCCAGCACCTGGTTGAGCATGGCGATGGCCGGCAGGCTGATCGCCTCGAGGTTCAGCGCGTCCAGCGCAGTAATCGCCACCGGAATCAAGATCAGCGCAAAGACGACGGTACCGACTACTCGCGAGAGGGTGAGCGGTTCGGTAGTGGCGGTAAGGGAATCGCCCGTCTCATCGTATACTTCCACGCGACCGCTTGGGGTCGTGGCGGTCTCTTCCCCCAACCCATACCGTTCGCCAAAGCGATCCAGGCCCGATGCGGCGAGCAGGTTCGTCACAATGTCACGTACGATGCGCGCCACAAAGTAGCCGACGATCAGGATAATGGCCGCACTGAGCAGGTTCGGCAGGAAGGCGACCAGCTCGGCGACCATCGCCTCGACGGGGTCGAGCAAGCCCTCCAGCTCGAGCGCGCCGAGGATGGCCGGCAGGAAGAGTAGCCAGACCAGCCAGTAGGCCAGCGTGCTCAACGATTCGGCCAGCGGCACGGGCCGCTCCATCTGCGCCTGGCGGCTCAACCGCTCGTCCCAGTCTGTTGCGTTAAGGGCCCCTTCTACGAGCCGACTCACCATGGTCGCGACAAGCCAGGCGACAGCAGCTAGGATGGCGGCGCCAATCAGATTGGGGATGAAGCCAATGACCTGATCGAGCAAGCCGCCAAGCGGCCCGGCAATAACGCCCAGGTCGAGAACTTCCAGTGCTCCGACGACCGCGAACAGCAGCACGAGCCAGAACACCGCCTGACTCACCATGCCAGAAACACTCACCTGCTGTGGCTCCATCTGCCGATTCAGTCGTTCGTCAGCCCGCACCCGATTCAGCACGCGACGAGTAACCGCCGCAAGGATGAGCGCGATGAGCCAGCCGATGAGTAGGATGAGAAGTGCCTGCACGACGTCAGGCAGTTGCGTGGTAAACCACAATTGTAATTCTTCCCAGACTTCCATGATCCGACCTCCTTGTCTGATTTCGTGAACTTGATTCCCTGATCCTCTATCAGATCGAGAATACCTCCTGACAAACAAGTACTAAATACGTCTTGAGCCGCATTATCTTGTTACTTATGTATGGGTGATCAGCCCATATTCGCAGTAATAGCAACGGGTGTGCCATTAGTCATGACATGCTCATGACGTTTGTCATTCAGGAACATGGTCTCATTCTGGGAATGCCGAGATTCGTCATTGCCCCAAGCTGGACGATTGGACATATATCTTAGAAGACTTGCTTGTCAGCAGCGGTAGAGCAAGAGGGACAAGAGGTGTGAGGGTTACGGGTGGTGGGAAATCGGCGCGTGTGGGGGCAAGTGTGGAGGTTGCTTAGCAGGGTGGTTGCCCAGGAAGTGCAACGCTATGTTTCGTTTAAGGTACGTGGTGAGATCCAACTTAAGACCAGGCCAGCGATGACGCCTCCGGTTATCACCCCCATGAGCCCGTGGATCTCTGCGAGTCGCCTCCCAACCTGGGTGACCGGGGTGATATCCCCGTAACCAATCGAACCCCATGTAATGACCGACCAGTAGAGGCAATCGTCGAAGTCGAGGAACTGCCGTGGGATCTTGCACTCGCGGCCCTCTTCCGTATCCGCACACACGATCTCCCCCTTTACAACCTCCAGCCCTGTCGTCTGTTGGACCTGACGTTGGATCTGACCATTCTCGGAGTTTTGGAACAACAGAGGAAAGATCAGGAAGATGAGCAGCACCTGTAACGCGAGGTACGCATAGAGAAAGCGCTTCTTGTGCCGGACACGGCGCGCCTCGTATAGGTGCAAGCGGTTGCGTAGGCGTACCAGTTCGGCATCTAGGAGCATGACCGGGATGGGGGCGCGCTGGAAGAGCTCAAACATCTTCGCTAGCTCGTCCTCCCGCTCGAACTGGCACAGCGCATGTCGCACCAGATCCCGTACGTGCCCGGTGAGTTGCTTGGCCGATATCTCGTCTTGGAAGCGGAACGCCAGGAGGACCTCCACCACCGCAATCACCTCTTCGATGCTTTGCCACGGAATGCGATAGAGGGTTTCGCGTCCCAGGCAACCGGTGACGAACTGACGATACTGTCGATTTTCCAAGATAATCGGCTCATCCCGCAGGAGCAGGATAAACGCCATCTCCGCCTGTTGCGCACCGTGCTGGTCCACACCTTCCAACTGGCGGTGCAGCGCGATCGACTCGTCCAGCAACGCCTGGCGATGCTCCAGGGTCTGTGGCCGTCGCGCCTGCTCTAGCAGCTCCTGGACACGCTCTGCTACGTCGCTGGAAGCGGCATCCGATAGCGCCCGTGGCACGGGTACCACCATCCTACCTATTCCCCTACTGCCTATTTCATCCGTCGGACGGCACACGTCAAACAGACCGGTAGGTTTACACCCCTACGTGTCATCAACTCACCGATGGACAACTCGCCACAATCGACGCAAGCCGCAAAGGGAAGCAACGTCTCCACAACGTCTGCGTCGGAACCGTTCTCCCCCAGCATGCCGTCGTCCGCCGTGCGCATTAGGCGATTCTTATGCTCTCTGAGGTAGTGCTCCAACAGCTTCAGGCAGTCGTCGGCGATGCTATCGTCCGACCCGAAGGTCCTCACCTCTAGGCGTGAATTATCCGTGAAGGCTACACTGAACCATTCTGTGGGCTGCTGTATCCCATGCGGTGTCGTTGGCTCAATATGGACGTCCCCTGCCATAGGTGCCTCCCTCTCGTCACCTGTGATCCGCCCCGCATCCTCCGCTACGCACTGACTCC
>JALZCF010000426.1 GCA_030863245.1 Chloroflexota bacterium | reverse complement strand
GAGCATGGGCGACCACGTGATAGTTCGTCACGATCGCCCCGTCTGCACTCCAGATGATCCCGGCTCCCGCACCACGCTGCCCGCTCGATACCTGTACCACGCTGGGCTGCACCCGCTCTGCCACTTCAACGATCGCAGTTGAAATGAACGTGGCAAATCTCATCTTTATACTCCTCTCTGGGCAGTCCGTTGAGCCGCCACCCTATGCTACGCGCTCTTCTCCCCGATCTCCACCTGCAACATCTGAACCGCCCCACCGCGCAGCACCTCCGTGGGCACGGTCGCGCCGACACGATCCCCAGTCAAGAGAACCTGTAGGTCGGAGGTATCGCTGATAGGTTCCCCGTCCAGCGAGAGCAGCACGTCACCGAGCAGCAGGCCGCTACGCGCCGCGGGACTGCCCTCCTCGACGTGCACGATGAGCAGCCCGCTTTTCTGCTCCCGCTCAACCCGTACGGTATCGGGCAGCCGGACCGGTTGGCTACTGATACCCAAATAGCCACGCTTGATGCGGCCATGCGTGGCGATCGCATGCGCGATGTCCCACGCAATGCTCGACGGTATGGCCAGGGTCACCCCCCGCGCCAATCCGGTCGTCAGGATGCCTAGTACCTCGCCCCCTGCACGAGTCAGCGGCCCACCAGAGAAGCCCGGATAGGGAATGGCATCAGTGCGGATGTACCGCTCCAGCATCGCGCCACGACCGGTACGGAGCGGACCGGCTATCACACTTACGATCCCAAGACTCGCCATAGGCCCATCGCTGTAGGGGCGGCCCACAGCCAATGCGAGTTGTCCAACTCGCGCGTCCGTCGCCGCCGTTGCCGCTTCGAGCCCAAGGCCGTCCACGCGTAGCACAGCTAGGTCTCGGGACATATCCCGCCCCACGAACTGTGCCTCAAGGGTGCGCTGGTCATGCGTCTGGATCGTCAGATCCTCCTCACGTTCCAGCACATGGTCCGCCGTCACGATCAGATCCTCTGCGAAGACTACCCCGCTCGCAGCCTGGCGCTGCCGGCCATTTACCTGTACGACCGATACGCCAACCCGCTCCACTGCATCCGCCATTGCATCGGACAGTTGACCCAGCACGTCGCTCTCGTTTCCGTTTGCCATGATTCGCTCCTGAAACAACATCTTGATAACGTGCCTCTACTATACGCGATGAGCGCTGCTTGCGCATCACCAGTCCGACCAGCCGGATACCTGGAAAAACGGCTAGGGCAGGGATTGGAGTTACCATTCCACTACAGGCGGGATGTGCTTGGCCTGCTCGATCCAGGACTCAGCCCAAGCAAGAGGAGGCGGAGCCACATCGCCCCGCTCTTGGGCAGCCTCACGAAGGTGAGAAAACAGGAGGCTCGGCTCTTGGGTGGCGAGTTCAGCCGTGCTATGGACGCCAACGATATTGAGCAGGGCGATCTGGCCCGGCCCCACCCCGTGGAGACGAAGGAGATCCGCCTCGCGGCTCCACCGCCGGAGTTGGGCTAGAGAGAGATCGTTGACTTCCAGGCGCCTGCGCCCCTCTGGGGTGGCAGTTGCCGCTAGGAGATCACTCACCGTTTCGATGCCGGCCTCGCGGAGCCGCTGTACGTGCGTCTCACCCACGCCATGCAGCACCTTCACCGAAGTAAAGCTACCCCGGTCGGTCCCCACCGAGGCTGGCCGCTTGGAAAGAGCGGCAACCTCCGCGCGCAGCAGATCCAGTTCCTCGCGCACCTCCTCACCCACCGTCACGGAGAGTTCCTCGCGTAGTGCCGCAAGCGCATCTCGCCACTCCTCATCGCCCGCCGCCTGGGTCACTGCTGGACGCTCGACAGCCTCTGCGACCTCTGTCCGGAGTTCCTCTGCCTCCATATCATGCAGCCTCTGCCGCTCGTACAAGTCGTCGAGGCGGGCGTTAATCTTTGCGAACTCGCTCGCCACAGCTCCCTCCAACCGCGCAATCTGTTGCAGCTGTACCTCGCCACCTGTCACCGCCGGCCCAACGGGCACTCCATCGTAGCGCAGGCGCCTGCTATGGTCGGGTATCGTCGTACCAGTATGGCGATGGGGCAACGAGGGGGCACGTCGTGCCACGGAACGGTCGATCAACCAGCCGACGGGCCGATGCTGCAGCCGTGCCAGCGGGATTGTCTCGTCATCGCGCGGTACGCTGGGTAACCATACCACCTCAACACTGTCCCGCTCGCGGATGGGTCGCCCTGCCACATCACGCTCATCCACCAACAGGTGGTGGCGGAGGCCGAGCCAGATCGGCTCCGCCCCCACCGGCGGCGGTAAACTCAACGAAGTGTCCAGTGCTACAGCCTGCCCTGCCCCATCGAAGGCCAACCCTGGGGAGATCTCTATGAAGCCGCTGTCCTTATTCTCCCTCACGTCAAAGCCGTAGAAGATATACCCTGTGCCAAGCGCCAACCGTAGCTGCCGGATCGCCTCCATCACGATCTCACTAAAGTAGTTCAACGTATGCGGATCGATCTCCTGACCGAGCCGGAAGGTCGTGCGTGCCATATTCTCCTTGATCCTCTGTCCCTAGTCTCATGTCCAGGACACTCTTCTTGTCATCTCAATGTAAATCTGCTGTCCGCTAGTAGCGATACAACAGCTGAGACAATCAAAAAGGCCACTCTCAACGAGCAGCCTTTTTACCAGATTAACTCAGAACTTACCAACTACGCTTTTGGGCCTGCTCCCCTTACTGCCTCACTGACCTCATCCTCAAAGCGCTTGAAGTTCTCCTTAAACATCTCCGCCAGCCTCCGTGCTTGGGTATCGTAGGCTTCTTTGTCTTCCCACGTGTTGCGGGGCTGGAGAACCACGTCAGGAACATCGGGCACGCGGGTGGGGATACGCAGGCCGAAGATCCGGTCCTCGACGGTTTCTACATCATCCAACTTGCCCTCCAGCACCGCGTGGAGCATAGCGCGCGTGTACTGGATCTTCATGCGTTGCCCAACGCCATAGGGACCGCCGGTCCAACCGGTGTTGATGAGCCACACCTGCACGTTATGCTCATGGAGCTTCTCCCCGAGCAGTTTGGAGTAGACGCTAGGATGCAGCGTCAGGAAGGGGGCACCGAAGCAGGCACTAAAAGTGGCCTGTGGCTCGGAAACGCCGCGCTCGGTGCCCGCGACCTTGGCAGTATAACCACTCAAGAAGTGGTACATCGCCTGCTCTGGCGCTAGCTTGGCGATGGGAGGCATGACACCGAAGGCATCGGCAGTGAGGAAGAAGACATTCTGCGGATGATCCCCCTGCCCGCTCGGCACGTAGTTCGAGATGAAGGGGAGAGGGTATGAGGCACGCGTGTTCTCGGTAATGACGTCACTGTCGAGATCAAGCTCTCGCGTCTGTTCGTCCACATCTACATTCTCGAGAATCGTACCAAAGCGCTGCGTAGTACTATAGATTTCCGGTTCGGCCTCCGGATCCAGTCGAATCACTTTGGCATAGCAGCCACCCTCGAAGTTGAAGATTCCCTCCTCGTCCCAGCCATGCTCGTCATCACCGATGAGGCCACGCTCGGGATCGGCCGACAGGGTAGTCTTGCCAGTGCCACTCAATCCGAAGAAGAGGGCTGTGTCACCCTCCGGACCCATGTTGGCCGAGCAGTGCATCGAGAGCACCTCCTTCAACGGCAGGATGTAGTTCATCACGGAGAAGATAGACTTCTTCATCTCGCCCGCATACTTCGTCCCCGCGATGAGTATCATCTTCCTTCCCAGATGGAGCACGACGGCTGTTGGACCGCGGAATCCCAGTTCCTCCCAATTCTCCACCTTCATGTTCGGGGCATGGAGGATCGCAAAGTCGGGCTCGAAGGCAGCCAGTTCCTCAATTCTTGGCCGGATAAACATATTGTAGATGAAGAGATTGTGCCACGCGTTCTCGTTGACCACACGCACAGCCAGCCGGTGCTCCTTGTCCGCGCCCGCGTATACATCACGCACGTAGAGATCATCCCGCGCGTTCAGGTAAGAGGTGATCTGCCGGTGCAGTTCATCGAATGCCTCTTCCGTGACTGGCACGTTAACATTGCCCCACCAAATATCTCCTTCAGTTGCTGGCTCTTTCACTACGAAACGGTCCTTCGGGGAGCGACCAGTGTGAGGCGCCGTGATCACGTTGTATGGGCCTTCTACAGTGAGGACACCCTCGTTGCGGCGAGTTGACTCCTCAACCAACGTGGCAGGATTCAGGTTCCAGTGGATCTCTCCCGAGGGGGCAAGCCCTTGGTGGGAAAGGTCGTAGGTGCTTACTCGATTCATTTTGGATAGCTTCCTCCCCTGAATGGATTGACAGCTAGCGTCGATGGGTCTCCACCACCCGACGCAACGCGCCTGCGCTGAATTCCTTCAGACTGATCGTCTGCGCGCCCATCGCATTCCCAAGTGCTTGTGCGAGACCCCGATCGAAGGCTTCATGCTCGGTATTGATGACGACCGCGTCGTATCGACGCTCCTTAAAAATCTTGGCAAGTTGCATCGCTTCTTGCTGCGGGGGTAAACTGCCCATACTCACGTTGCCAGCACCGTCTGTAAGAAGGATGGTCAGAGTACGTACCTCCGAGTTTCGCCGCTTCTCCCGCTCGATCACCTCAATTGTCTGATAGAGGCCGCTAGCAAGCGGAGTCTTGCCACCAACAGGGATGTTCTGAAGCGCCTTTTCTGCAAGGTCCACACTACTTGTAGGCGGCAGAATGACGCGTGACTTATCCTTTTGAAAGGTGATCAGGCCAACGCTATCACGCTTTTGATAGGCATCTTTGAGTAATGAGAGGATGGCGCCTTTGGTCGCTTCCATGCGCTCGGAGGCAGCCATAGACCAGGAAGCATCCACAACGAAGAGGATGAGATTCGCAGCACGGCGCACCCGCACCTTCTGTTGGAGTTCGTCAGAACGGATGGTCAGGGCGAGGTCGTCGTTCTGGCGGTGGATTTGATGGGGAGCTGCCCGGCGAAGCGTCGCGTCGAAGGCTAAATCGGAGGGCTGACCACGCATTGGCTGTGCCTTGATGTAGCGCCCTCGCTTGCGGTTGGTTCGCGTGTAGGATCGTTTCCCTGCAGTGCGACGCGTCATCCGGTCGACGCTCGTTGCGATACGCTCCGGCTCAAAGATGCGTCCGATCGGGGCAACCTTCTCCTGGCCATCTTCCGCGTTTTTTGCAGAGCGATTTGGGACCTGCTGCGGGCGTGTCTGCGGGCTTTCCTCCAAGGAAGCGCGATCCTGCGCTTCCGCTGCTTCCGCGCTGTCCGCCTCGGTCTCGCCTAGATCATCTTTTTTTTTACCCGCTGCGCCGTCTAGCTCCTCCAATGCGGCTTCGTCAGATGCATGTGCTTCGGCTTCCTCCATCGCTTTCTCTAATCGCTCCTGAAGCATTTGCATCTCGCGCTCCCCCGTTCGGAGGGCACCGCGCTTCAGTCGGTGCGGTAGTGCCAGTTGCGCTGCAACGAGGATGTCAGCCTCGTTTATAGATAGTCGTTGGCCGAGCGCCGCGTGTGCCAGCGCGCCTTTCAGGATGGTTAGATCGGCACGATGGCCGTCCACTCCTAGCTCACTGGTTAGTTGTGCGATAGAATAGAGGTCCTGAGTTGAATAGTGCACCTTCGGTAGGACTCTGCGTGCTGCCGCAATGCGCTCAGTCAGCTTGTGCTCCTCCCCCATCCATTTACCACTGAACGCGTCAGGGTCTAGCTCATAGTCAATGCGGCGCTGCAAAATCTGCATGCGTTGCTCAGGGTCAGCAATGCCACCCACCTCGACCCAGAAACCGAAGCGGTCGAGCAATTGGGGGCGCAGCTCGCCCTCCTCCGGGTTCATCGTCCCCACAAGCACGAACTGAGAGGGGTGGGTGAAGGAGATTCCTTCTCGCTCTACCACGTTGACGCCCATCGCCGCCGCGTCCAGAAGCAGGTCCACCACATGGTCGTCGAGCAGGTTCACCTCGTCCACGTAGAGCACGCCCCGGTTTGCGTTGGCAAGCACGCCTGGCTCGAAGCGCTTCTCACCCTTCCTGATGGCTGCCTCGATGTCGAGTGTACCGACGACACGATCCTCCGTGGCACTGACCGGCAGATCGACCATGCGCGTACGGCGATACTCTGTCGGTAACGGCTCCTCCCCTACCGCCTTGCGTTCCTGGCAGAAGTCACACAGATTTGCCTCATCCGTGGGGTCACAGCCGAAGGGGCAACCCTTTACCACAAGAATATCGGGCAGCAGCGCTGCCAGGGCACGCACGGCCGTGCTCTTCGCCGTGCCGCGCTCCCCACGGATTAACACGCCACCAATGCGCGGGTTGATAGCATTCAAGACCAGAGCCCGCTTCATGCGGTTCTGACCAACGATCGCTGTAAAAGGAAACAAAATAGGCATTTTCTCGTCGTTTCTCTGCTACGTTAACATGAAGGAGTATAGCGACTCACCCCTGATTCGTCCAAGTTCAGGTAGAAATCATAGCATATAGATGAGATCGTCTGTGCATGGGACAGGCGACTGGATCTCCTCTTGCTCCGCTACCCCGTAACGTTCACGCAACACACCGGGGGAGCGCACTATGCCCTGTTGACACGCGTTGCAAAACCCGTTATTGTACAGAT
>JALZCF010000422.1 GCA_030863245.1 Chloroflexota bacterium | reverse complement strand
ATCCAAGCGGATGGCTTGCCTCCCGTCCTCTTGGACATCGAGCAGCGGGAGAGCACCCCGCTTGGCGACAAGCTCCTGCTCAACGACGATTACTATAGTTGGGCGCCAGATAGCTCCCAACTGGCCGTGACCATGGGCGGCTATCGCTCCGCCCAGGACAACAAGTGGCTCAACCTTGTCGACCTTCCCTCAGGTGCGGTAACCACGGTAATCACCGAGACGGAGCAGGTGCCGGGCGTCGTCACGTGGTCGCCCACGGGCGAGCTGATTGCCTACGCCGCCGTGCCGGCCGAGGCGCGCTCCGGGGAGGATAACTGCTGTCCCATCACCTTCGCCAATCCCGCTATTGCCGGGCGACGCATCTATCTCCTCGATCCGGCAAGCGGCGCGTCCTGGCGCCTCAACGACGCTGATACCTTTCAGGACGCGCCGCTCTGGAGCGAGGACGGCTCGATCCTCTACTACGTCCAACGTGCGGGGGACAAGATGGTGCTCATGGCCGCTGACCCCCTCACCGGGCAAGCAGCGCCGGTGGAAGGCGTAGAGCAGCCGATTCCGGAGGTGGTAGGATTTTACGGGCAAGCGGATTGGAACGCGCTCCTAGCGCAGATTCCCCGCTCATCGTCTCCCTCTTCTGCGCCTGACACCCCTTCACCGGCTGCCTCGTCGCCAGCCATCGGCTCCTATCCGCCGCCTGTTCCCACGGCCGAAGGCACCCTACTTCACCTGTCAGACGGCTGCCCCAACCCGGCCGGCCTCGAGCAAGCAGACCACCTACAGCGTGGTATCGTCGTCGTGCTAGTCCATATGATAACCTTGACGCTCCCGGACCCACTCGCCGCACAACTGGAGCAGGTCGCGGCGACCCGCCAGACTTCCGCCGAGTCGCTGGCCGAAACAGTGCTGCGACCGAGATCAGGCCGCCCTCTATCTGCGGGTCGAAGAGCGATACTCACACATCCCCATCCTGATTCGCCAGGTTCGGCCCGAGGTCGAAGAGATTTACACTGTTCGCACACCTAGGCTCTCGTATGAGTAGCGGGCTCTTCACCTACGACTACAGCACCGACTACGACCCGCCCACACGGGCTTGCCGGTGTGATTGAGGTTCCAGCATAGGCGAAACGACTTGATTCCTGACCCCTTATTGCAGATGATCTCCCATGTGTTGTGGAATCGCAAAAACACTAAGGGGAGGGAGCGCCGCTCGTTGTGCATGCAACCCTGGTCGCTTCACCGCCGTATGATGGCCCCTCGCCACCGTGCCGAGAGGACAACGATGAAACCGAGCAGGAGCAGGCCATCGACGACGAGTAGCCAGCCTCGCATTAACCTCCGCGTATCATATTCTCAAGGCAGTAGCAGTTCAACACCTTCTTCTACCCTTGAATGGTGGGGCTTCACGTAGATTATTCCCTCTTCGAGTTGAAGGGGATAACGTGTAAGTGAGTGATCAGTAGCGCCGAAAGGTACCATGACGATGCCATAGCGATCGAAGCGAGTACCGGTTCTCGGATCAATAAACTGCTCATAGGAGTCTACCCAGCGAACCACAGCCTGCCTCTGATACCAGGGATTGAGTGCAACGAGCCGCGCGCCATCGTTGACAAGATAGAAAAACAAATCGTCATGCATTACGCTGTAAGGGGCTGCGGCAGGTGGAAAGGCGGCTACGGGTCCAACCTCGACATAATCAGGGCGCGGTGAGGCAAAGCGCCACATCACGGAGGCTGCGACGGCGATAAAGCCCAACAGTGCGAGCGCGAAGAGGAGACAGCTACCTTCTCTCGATGAGCCCAGTACGTACGGCCTATGACACATGATCCCTATGCTCACCCTCCCGCATTACTGCAGTAGATGTTAGTAGTAAGGCGAATGGTCCGCAAGGCGATACTTGAATCTTGCTCCCTTTTTGATGACAAACAACAATCTCTCGTACTCGAGGCTGGACCGCCACAAGGAAGGACGACTTTATTGAGGAGGATAACTGTGACGAACAAATTTGGTCGCTTCACGAAGAAGGCCCGCCGCGTCCTTGCGTTTGCCAATGAAGAATCGCAGGTCCTCAAGCATGGGTACATTGGCCCGGAGCACCTCTTGCTGGGCTTGCTACGTACGGAAGATGGCCTCGCGGCCCAGGTTCTTAGAAACCTGGCGGTCGATCTGCCCAGGATGCGCTCCGCTATAGGGGATATCGTCGGACGAGGGGAGCGTGCGGTGCGACGACGGATCGGGCTGACGCCAGCCACGAAGCGCGTCATCGAGTTGGCCGTGGCCGAGGCGGAGCGCCTGAACCATCATTATATCGGCACCGAGCATCTCCTCTTGGCACTGACGCGTGTAGAGTCAGAAGTGGTCCATGATATACTGAAGCGTTGCGGGCTGAACCCTGAGGTGGTTCGGGAGCACACGCTGGAGCTCTTGCAGGGGAAAGCCTACACCGCCGAGGCCTCACCCGACCAATCCCCGGTAGTGGACACCTCCTCAGCGCTGTACTCTCATCCCACACAAGAACCCGCCTGGCTCTCCTTCCTTCTCGGCGTCGTTGTCGGGAGCGCGTTGACCTATATCCTCAGTCGTATGAGGCCCAAGGAGGAACCGTAGCGCGCAGAGCAGGAACGTTTGCCTACTCAGCTCCTTGCTCCTCATCCTCCTCTGTCTCTTCTATGGAGGCAGGTAACAATAAAGAAAGCTTTCTAAGGACTTCAGCGACGGTAGCGGTTGGTACCTGGTCCATCTTCTCAGCCTTCCGCGCGCGCCAATCCAGGCTTTTTACTTGATCCGCCAGTATCACCCCCGTGACGTTACACTCCTTCGGCAGGCGGACCTCGAATGGGTAGCCTTTTTCTTGAGTGGTAACGGGGCAGAGAATAGCGAGGCCAACTTTACGGTTATACGCTATCGGAGACAGGACCAGGGCCGGACGTCGACCTGCCTGTTCATGTCCGGCTTGGGGAGTAAAGCTGAGCCATACCACATCGCCGCGCTCTGGAACATACACCACCGGCTCACCATACCTCACGACCGGCAGCTTGGCCTGTATCTACCTCGCCGTGTAAGTTATCTTCCGTGATGCGGCTCAGCAAATCATCGAGGGAGAGGGGTAGTTCCGAAACGGGTACAATCGTAACTTTCCCCTCCTCCAATGATAGCTCGACCAGTGCATCCTGCTCGAGTTCAGCCTCCAGTGCGAACACCCTAGGAATACGTATCGCTAGGCTGTTGCCCCACTTACGAATACGCGTCTGCATTGACTTCCTCCTTCCAGCCGTGTATACAATGATGATACTCCAGAAGGAGAATTCGACAAACCTGCTTATTGCGCTCCCGCCCAGTCTCAGCCGT
>JALZCF010000417.1 GCA_030863245.1 Chloroflexota bacterium | reverse complement strand
ATCTCCGATACCGTGAACAGCTTGACACGCGCGGCCGCCAACTCGAGTCCCAGCGGCAGACCATCCAGAGAGGCACAGATCTCGACCACTGCAGGAGCATTGTCGGCCGTCAGATGGAAAGAGGGGTCGGCGGCCTGTGCGCGCTGAACAAAGAGCGCCACGGCAGCATAAGCCTCAAGATCCTCAAGTGGCGGGAGCTGATCCAGGTCGGGGAAGGCGAGGGGCAACACAGGAATCTCGTGCTCACCGTAGAGGCGTAACACCTCCCGGCTGGTCACCAGAATCTTCAACTGCGGAGCTGCCTCTAGGAGGTTCGCCACAAAGGATGCCGCCTCCAGCACGTGCTCGAAGTTGTCGAGCAGGAGCAAGATCTGCTTGTCGCGCAGGTACTCCTGCAAGCTCACGTTGACTCCTCGGTTCGCCGGTTCCTGGATGCCCAGCACGTCACCCATCGTTGGCGGAACGAGGGCCGGATCGTTCAGGGGAGCCAGCGGGACAAAGAAGACGCCATCTTTGAAGTCGCCCAGGAGCCGCGATGCCACCTCCAACCCCAAACGCGTCTTGCCCGTGCCGCCTGTGCCGGTCAGTGTTACCAGCCGCACCTCCGCCTGCCGTAGCCGGTCGCATACCTGCGCCACCGCCTCCTCGCGGCCGATGAAGGAGGTAAGGGGCGCGGGCAGGTTGTGAGGTGGTGATTGGCCCGGCGATGTAACAAGGACTTGATGAGGGTGCACCGTCTCGATGTCGCCTTCACGGATCTGCTCGTACAGCGCGACCGTTGCTGGGTCTGGCTCGACAGCTAACTCTTCCGCCAGAATCTGGCGGCACACCTCATACTGTCGAAGTGCGGCACTCCGCTGACCGGTTCGCCCCAGCAACGCCATCAACTGTCGGTGGGCCTCCTCACGCCAAGGATCTATCTCGAGGATCCGTCGCGTATCCTGAATGGCCTGCTCCAGCTTTCCTCGACCTGTAGCCTCATCGACCAGACAGTAGAGCGCCTCCAGCACACATTGGCGGAGGCGCTCCCGCTGCGCCGTCACCCACGCCTCCCATTCCGAGGCCTCCCTGACACAAAAATCGGCCAGGAAATCACCCCGGTAGAGCTTGACCGCGGCGCGCAACTGCTGGGTATCCACGGGCGCGCCCGGCTTGCTAAGGGATGCCGTGTGTTCCTCGAAGTCTCTTACATCGAGCCAATAGGGTTGGGTCGTATCAAACGCCAGCGAGCGGCGGGTAATGACAAGGTGGTCACCAACCGACTTGCGGAGTTTGACAAGCGCCGTCCGGAGGCTTGCGCGCGCCGCCGCTTCGGCCTTATCGCCCCATAACAAGCCAGCCAACCTCTCTCGTGAATAGCGTTGCCGCGTGACAGCCAGATAGTAAAGCAGCGCACGCGCCTTGTGAGAGACCAGTTCCTCTAGACGCTCTCCCCCCTTTCTGAGCTGCGGCTTCCCGAGTAATGCCAGTTCTAGTACCTCAACCTCAACCATGATATCGCCCCAATAGTCACGCAGTTGATGAGTTTTACGATAGATTTACGCTGGAATAACGTTGCCATTGTATCCTTAATTATAAAGTAAAGTTCATCAGAAATACACCCACGCGTTATACGAAACTTTCTGCATCAATAGAGGTACTATATCAGAAAGGAGAACAGCCGATGTCAACCGAAGAAAACAAAGCGTTTGTCCGTCGTTGGTTCGATAATTTCGAGTCCGGAAACTTCGAGGCCCTCCAGGCGATGGCGGCTGATGACCACCGCTTCCACTTCGCGCTCAGTCCGGAGCCGCTAGACGGCGCCGGCCACCTCGGCACGCAGCGCGCGGTCAAGGAGGCGATTCCAGACCTCCACTTCACTATCGAGGACCAGGTTGCGGAAGGCGACAAGGTGGTAACGCGGTATACCGCACGCGGGACCCATCAGGGAGCCTTTCAGGGCCTCCCGCCAACCGGCAAGGCGATCGAATTCGGTGGGGTCAACATCATCCGTATCGCGGACGGCAAGAACGCGGAAGAGTGGGAAATCCCTGACACCTTGAGCATGATGCAGCAGTTGGGCGCCGTGCAGATGCCACAACAGTCGGGCTGATACAACGGCATACTTAGGGTTGATGTAACAACTGGGTGTGGTCCTCACCCAAGACCAACCAGCATAGGTGCAAGTAGCAGTGGCATTAGGCATAAATTCACATCACTTGACGTGGACGTGGAGCCGTACAAAATACCTGGTGAATGTCACGCACCGTCGAGTACAACGAGGTACTGACGTGAAGCCAATGGAGGCATCTGATGTTGCTACGCTACTTCTATGACAAGGAACTGGCCCAGGCATCCTACCTGGTCGGTTGCCAAGAGACCGGAGAGGCTATCGTCGTCGATCCGTCGCGGGACATTGAGCCCTACCTGGACGAGGCTGAAGCAGAAGGATTACGGATCGTCGCCGCAACCGAGACCCATATCCATGCCGATTTCCTCTCCGGCGCGCGTGAGCTGGCGGAGCGCACGGGAGCGCGGCTCTATCTCTCGGACGAGGGGGACGAGAATTGGAAGTACCGCTATCTGGACGGCTACGACCATGAGCTGCTCAGGGATGGGGACAGCTTCAAGATTGGCAACATCCTGTTCGAGGTGATGCACACCCCGGGCCACACGCCAGAGCACATCTCCCTGCTCCTTACGGACACGGTGGGAGCGGAGGAACCAATGGGCATCTTTACCGGGGATTTTGTCTTCGTCGGCGATGTGGGCCGGCCCGACCTACTGGAGCAGGCAGTCGGCATCGCCGCGACGGCAGAACCGGGCGCACACGAGATGTTCCACTCGCTCCAACGATTCAAAGCCCTACCCGACTACCTACAGGTCTGGCCGGGTCACGGGGCGGGTAGTGCGTGCGGCAAGGCGCTCGGCGCCATCCCGTCGAGTACCGTAGGCTACGAGAAGCGCTTCAACTGGGCGATGCAGGAGGACGACGAGGATGCGTTTGTGAGGACGCTCCTGAGCGGGCAACCGGAGCCACCCAGGTACTTCGCGATGATGAAGCGGCTGAATAAAGAAGGGCCGCGCGTACTACACGGACAGCCCCTACCTGAGCATCTCCCCTTCAGTCGACTGCCAACGTTGCTTGAGGAGGGCGCGGTCGTGGTAGACACGCGATCGGCATCCGCGTTTGCCGCATCCCACATCCCCGGCACCATCAACATCCCGGTCGATAGCTCCTTTGCCACCTGGGCCGGGTGGATACTCGACTATGAGACACCTTACTACCTCCTCGTCGAGCCCCATCTTCTCGAGGCGGCCATCTCCGCGCTCTACTCGATCGGACTCGATAACGTCGCCGGATACTTCGAAGCCTCTACTGTTGATGCGTGGCTGGAGAGTGGGCAGCCGCTACAGAGTTACGAGGTTGTGAGCCCCTCGCAAGTAGCGGAGCCGATCCTGAACGGAGAGATGACAGTCCTCGACGTGCGCAACCTCACAGAATGGGAAGGCGGACACCTCCCCGGTGCCAAGCACATCATGCTCGGTTACCTGCCCGACCGAGTCGAGGAGGTGCCGACCGACCGGCCTGTGGTGGTGCATTGCTTGACAGGTGCGCGCTCGGCCATCGGCGCCAGCATCCTTCAGGCAACAGGTGTGCCGCACGTCCTGAACCTGATGGGCGGCTTTCGTGAGTGGGCGGCTGCAGGTCTGCCAGTTGTCGGCAATGGGAGTGGCTGACAAGCTGTGGGGGTGTAGGGACCTAGGG
>JALZCF010000395.1 GCA_030863245.1 Chloroflexota bacterium | reverse complement strand
GGGTAGGGGCGCCCACCGCAAGGAGGAGGAAGGCACGTTGCTGCCAGGAGGTAGCGGGGCGCTGAACGGATTGCTGGGAGCGAAGCGTGAGCGGCACCGTCGTTCGCGCCTGGAGGCGGGTGTAGAGAGTCATCGTCAGGAAGGTAAAGGCCATCTGGATCAAACTCAGCGTGGCGGCAAGTGGCAGATTGAAAAAGCTCACTGTCTGGCGATAGATCTCTACCTCAATCGTAGCGTAGCGCAGCCCTCCAAGGATCAGAACCACGCCAAAGCTGCTGAAGGTAAAGAGGTAAATCAGCAGCGCCGCGGCGCCAAGGGAGGGCATCAGGAGCGGAAGGGTCACCTCCAGGAAGACGCGCAGCGGACGGGCGCCAAGGATCGCGGCCGCCTCCTCGACCTGCGGATCCAGGTTAGCCCAGAAGCCCCCCACGAGGCGGATGACAACCGTGAGATTGTAGAAAACGTGGGCCAGCAGGATCAACGCGAGCGTGTTCTGGAGTTGGATCGGGGGAGTCTCCAGCTGGAAGAGGGAGACAAACAGCTGATTAAGATAGCCCCGTGGACCGAGCAGGGCCAGAAACGCTGTGGCCACGACGACGGTCGGCATGACGAAGGGCACGGTTAGGATGGCACGGAGTAGCGTCTTGCCTGGAAAGCGAAAGCGTGCAAAGAGATAGGCGGCTGGCAGGCCAAAGAGCATCGTGAACAGGGTGGAAAGGAAGGCCTGCCAGATGGTGAAACCCAGCACGTCGCGGTAGTAAGGGCGAGTGACGAGGGCGGTAAAGCCACTCAGATCGAGGGCGCCCTCCGGGAAGAAACTGACCGCGAAGATGGAAAGAAGCGGATAGAAAAAGAAAAGTGCCAGGAAAATAACAGGAAGCAGAAAGAGGAGGAGGAGCAGGATCTTCAGCAGGCGGGATTTCATGGGTGAGCCAAGCGCCTCTCAGGGTGGGAAGAGGTAATACATAAAACGTAACGGTCGGCGTAACGGTAGGCCGGTATGAGGGTGATGAATGGTTCATCACCCTCATCGTGCTGCTAGCGGAGGACGATTTCTGTCCATCTCTCGATCAGTTCATCCCGGTTCTCTTCGATAAATTCCGGATCAAGCGTGACCGGATTCTCGGGTACCTGCGCGGATTGCATGAAGGACTCAGGAAGCGTGGCGTCCTCGATGACGGGGAAGACAAACATCTGCTGCGGCACGTCATTCTGGAATGGTTCAGTCAACATAAAGTCGATGAGCGCTTGTGCCAACTCCGGATTCTCCGCATTCTGTAGCACACCCGCAAACTCGATCTGGCGGAAGCAGCTCTCATCGCCGACCACACTTGCCGTCGTACCTCCGGTGAAGGGAGGGCTGCTGGCGTAACTCACCACAATGGGGCGATCCCCCTCACCACCCCCCTCCGTGAAGTGCTCGAAGTAGGCTTCCGACCAACCAGAGGTGACCAGCACATCGTTATCGCGTAGTGCTGCCCAGTACTCCTCCCAGCCATCCTCACCGAAGTGGCCGACCGTGGCGAGCAGGAACGCGAGACCGGGCGAGGAGGTGGCCGGATTCTGCACGACTGTCATTCCCTCGTACTCCGGCTCTACAAGGTCTTCGAGCGTGGTTGGGGCGGGCAGGCCGAAGTTCTCGAAGAAATCGATGTCGTAGTTCAAACAGACATCCCCGTAGTCGATCGGCGTCACCCGGTGCTCCGGATCGATGATGAACTCTTCTTGCACCGCGCCAAGGTTCGGGGATTCGTAGGGGACGAAGAGCTCCTCTTCAAGGGCACGGCTCAGGAAGGTGTTGTCGATACCGAACATCACGTCGCCGAGCGGGTTGTTCTTGGAGAGGATGGATTGGTTGACCATCTGGCCCGTATCGCCAAGCGGCACGATCTGGATCTCTGCGTTGTATTCCTCCTCAAAGAGATCGAGAACCTCTTCCGTCGCATTGAAGGACTCGTGCGTGACCAACCTTACCACGCGTGCCTCCCCTTCGACCGCTTCTTCCTCGACGACCTCAGCCTCCTCTTCGAGCACCTGGGGCTCGTCCTCTACACCCTCAGCCTCTTCTTCGACGACCTCCTCCACGGCCGGCTCCGCGGGTTCGTCGAGTGGTTCCTCCTCGACATCGCCAGCACAAGCCACCAGCAGGAGCATGACAAGGCTGAGCAGCGCCAGCCAACGGATGGAAACTTTCATCTTTCCTCCTTGGATGCGGCGCTAGGTATAAAAAAGCCCCGCCAGGGCGGGGTCGCTGATCTCGGTAAGACCGCTTCCCTACGCTGGTATAATCCAGATCAGGTTCCGGGGTTTACGCGAAGATCGCGAATCTCAGCCCTCGGGGCTCCCCCAGCAGTCGCATCACTCTATGGTTTTCAACTTATTGCAAGTCTAGCAGGAACGGCGCATGAATCAAAACGACCGCTTGCGCTAAGAGTGGTCCACGCCGTGAGATGCGATATAATGGAATAAGGAGATGCGAGAAGTAGGGTAGGGGATGTAGCGCAAGGGTTGGTTCGCTATCATGACAAAGACGGAGGAGTGATTACGATGGCTTACACGGTTACGTTGATTCCGGGTGACGGTATTGGTCCTGAGGTAACGGAGGCGGCGAGACGGGTGATTGATGCGACGGGGGTCCAGATTGAGTGGCGGGTGCGGGAGGCGGGAGGCGACGTGATGAACCGCTACGGTACGCCGCTGCCGCAGGAGACGCTCGACTCCATCATGACAAACAAGGTGGCGCTCAAGGGTCCTATCACGACCCCGGTTGGTTCGGGCTTCCGCTCGGTGAATGTCGCCATCCGCAAGTCCCTCAACCTCTTCGCCAATTACCGCCCCGCTCGCTCGATGGAAGGCGTCCCGTCGCGGTACGAGGATATCGACCTGATCGTCATCCGGGAGAACACTGAGGGATTGTACAGCGGGCTGGAGCACATCGTCGTGCCGGGCGTGATCGAGAGCTTGCGCATTATCACGGAGGAGGGATCGGAGCGGATTGTTCGCTTCGCCTTCGAGACGGCGCGCAAATACAACCGCAAGAAGGTAACGGCGGTGCACAAGGCAAACATCCTCAAGCTGAGTGATGGCCTCTTTCTGGAAGTGGCGCGGCGTATCGCACGCGAGTTTCCCGATATCGAGTACGAGGAATCGATCGTGGACGCGACGGCGATGAAGCTGGTGATGGATCCGCACCAGTTCGACGTGCTCGTGATGGAGAACCTCTTTGGCGACATTGTCTCCGACCTGACAAGCGGACTCGTCGGCGGGCTTGGCATGGCGCCCAGCGCGAACATCGGCAATCGCTACGCCGTCTTCGAGGCGGTGCATGGCTCGGCGCCGGACATCGCAGGCAAGGGCGTGGCGAACCCTACGGCGCTCATCCTGAGCGGCGCCCTGATGTTGCGCCACCTAGGCGAGGAGGAGGCTGCGAAGCGTGTCGAGCGCGCTGTGGCGCAGGTAATCAGCGAGGGCGAGACGCTGACGGGTGATCTGGGCGGCGAAGCAGGCACACGGGAATTTGCTGAGGCGCTAATTGCGGCACTGTAGGGTCGTGACGGAGCTCAGCCCCTCCCATTGGACCACAATTGTCTGCCAGCTTGAAGCGAAGCTAGGCTGCTCTTCACGCTTGTGGTTTCTTTCTTGCTCTTCTTCGCGATGAT
The DNA here is from genome assembly GCA_030863245.1 of Chloroflexota bacterium. GTDB lineage: Bacteria > Chloroflexota > Anaerolineae > Ardenticatenales > Ardenticatenaceae > JALZCF01. The sequence goes on along the minus strand of JALZCF010000395.1, from coordinate 3,160 downwards.
CTCATCCATCATCACAAGCGGAGGCGAAGCGTAACGATGGCGATAGATAACGCACACAGAGGCAAGCTAACCCTGCTCATGTTGTCTGCCTTTTTTCTCTTGGCATGTGGCGTCTGCTCCTTCGCCAATCCATTTGCAGGTGAGGCCGAGCCGACAGTCAATCCTGCCTTTTCTGGTGTAGAGCTTGGAGAGGTTGTGACTGCCGGAGCCATCGGCCAGGGAAACACGCCGCAAAACGTCCGTGACACCTTTTCCGTCAACGACCCGATCATCTATGTCGTCGTGGAAGCGGAGCGGGTCGAGGCGGGCACCACGCTCTTTGCACGGTGGTTCCGAGATGGAGAGCCTTTCGAGGATACGCCCGCCATTACTGCCGATCGCACCTACACCGACACCTTTATCGAGTTTCACATAGAACCGACGACCGGGACGCAATTCGAGCCAGGCGAGTATTCAGTGCAGCTCTATGTCAATGGCAATCCTGGTCCCAGCGTGGACTTCACGGTCCAGTAAGGAGATAGCATGGACGATTTTATCCTCTTCTGCTTGGGAGCCCTCGTTCTGGTTGCCGTGGTTGCGCTCTTCGCTTACATGAGACGTAACCGTCCCGCTCCGCGCGGGACGTATGATGACCCGGATACCCGAAGTGGTGGTTCCATTGGAGGCCGCCCTGGACGACCGGGCCAGCGTGCCCATGATGACCCGGATATCCGAAGTGGTGGTTCGTTTGGTACCACCCGGGGGCGAGAGGGAGCACGCACTCACGACGATCCAGATATCCGGAGCGGTGGCTCGTTCGGGGGTGACGAAGCTAGCAGGCGTGGAAGTGACAACCGTAACCGTACCGCGCGCTCATCCAGCTCTGAGCCGCCGGCGGGGCGCTCCTCGGCAGAGCCAGGGCGATCCAGCTCAAGGGATCGGGAGGGTCCGCGCCGTGACGATCCGGATATCAAGAGTGGTGGCTCCTTTGGTGGCTAACATCTCAATAGTGGGCGTCCTAATCAGTCTCTATCCCAAAGCTTATACCAATTGTGGTATAGAGCCTCACAAACAAGTGGAGAAAGGTTGGTAGTAGACACGTTTGTGTGAGCCCACAACCGACCATTAAAGTGTTTACTACGAACCTATTTGGTTGTTGCATCCCTACATCTGTATTGTTGTCACTCCACTGCGTACACCTCCAGCGCGGCGGCGCCCTCCGGCTCACGGTGGAGGCGCTCGGCGAGGCTGGTGTTGCGGGCGGCGATCTTGTCGTTGCGGACGGCCATGGCGATGGCGCGCTTGCAGCCGACGAGGACGACCATCTGCTTGGCACGGGTGATGGCGGTGTATAGGAGGTTCCGCTGGAGCATCATGTAGTGCTGGGTGAGAAGGGGCATCACAACGACGGGGTACTCGCTGCCCTGGCTCTTGTGGACGGAAACGGCGTAGGCATGTACCAATTGGTCCAACTGGTAAAACTCGTAGTCCACGGTTAGGCCATCAAAGTCGACCAGCGCGATCTGATCCTCTTTGTCGATACGAATGAGCCGCCCCATATCGCCGTTGAACACCTGCTTGTCATAGTTGTTGCGGATCTGCATCACGCGATCGCCCTCGCGGAAGAGGCGGTGGCCGTACTTGTACTGCTCTTTGTTGGCAACTGGCGGATTCAGCGTCTCCTGCAGCCGCTCGTTCAGGGCGCTCACCCCAGCCGCACCGCGGTGCATGGGGCTTAGCACTTGAATGTCATCTTGGGGATCGAATCCGAATTTGTCGGGGAGGCGGCGACTCACGATGTCCAGCACCAAGTCCGAGGCGTGCTCTGGCTCCGGGGCGTTGAAGAAGAAAAAGTCCTGCGCGTTGCGGCGGAAAATTGGCATCTTACCCTGGTTGATCCGGTGGGCGTTGACGATGATGTAGGAATCCTCTGCCTGCCGGTAGATCGTGTCAAGCGTGACGGTGGGCACCTCGCCACTGTCGAGCAGGTCACGCAGCACGTTGCCCGCCCCCACGCTGGGCAACTGGTCCACATCGCCGACAAGAAGCAGGTGGGAGCCGGCCGCTACGGCCTTGAGCAGGTTGTTCATCAGCAGCGTGTCCATCATGGATGCCTCATCCACGATGATCAGATCGGCGTCCAGAGGGTTGAAGCGGTCGCGCAGGAACTGCTGGCCACTACTTGGTTTGAACTCGAGCAACCGATGGATCGTCTGTGCCGGCTCGCCCGTCGCCTCGCTGAGCCGCTTGGCAGCACGGCCCGTCGGCGCGGCCAACAACACGCTTTTGTCCTTGGCTTTGAGCAACTTGATGATCGTGCCGGTCACGGTACTTTTCCCCGTCCCCGGCCCGCCAGTCAGGATGACCACTGGCGCGGTTAGCGTGAGCCGAATCGCCTCTTTCTGTCTATCGGACAAACGGAAGGGGTTGCGCTCATCCAACCAGTCGAAGACGGCGGGCCAATTAGCGGAGCGGTAGAAGGCCAGCCGATCTTGTGTCGTGCGGAGGAGCAGGCGAATCTTGTTCGCGATTCCCCCCTCCGCGTAGAAGAAGGGCGGGAGGTAGACTTTCTGATCGTCCCCGATCAACTCCTGTTCACCCAGTAGCAGGTCCAGCTGCCACTCACACTGATCCGGTTCCACAGCGAGCAGCTCCGATGCGGTCGGGACCAACTGCTCACGCGTGACGTAGACGTGTCCCTCGTCGGTGAAGGCATTGACGGCATGGATGAGGCCAGCGCGCACCCGCTCCGGTGCGTCGTGCGGCATTCCTAGTTTTTGGGCGATGCTGTCTGCCGTCTTGAAGCCAATGCCGAAGACATCCTTGGCAAGCCGGTAGGGATCGCTGCGCACGATGGAGATCGCGGCGTCGCCATACTGCTTGTAGATCTTCACTGCGATACTGGTGCTGACCTGGTGCGCCTGGAGGAAGATCATAATCTCCTTGATCTGTTGCTGCTCCTCCCACGCCTGCGTGATCATGCGCACGCGTTTCCTGCCGATGCCCGGCACCTCCCGCAGCCGCTCCCCATCCCCATCAATCACGTCCAGCGTATCGAGACCAAAGTAATCGACGATTCGCTCCGCCATCTTCGGGCCGATACCCTTGATGAGCCCGCTGCCTAGATACTTGCGGATGCCCTCAATGGTGGCCGGAAGCTGAACGGTGTAGTGGCGCACCT
>JALZCF010000390.1 GCA_030863245.1 Chloroflexota bacterium | reverse complement strand
CCCAATCCCAGCTCTGCAATCTCCCGCCGACCCACTTTTTCACCGGCGATGAGGCGTGGGAGCAGGAGATCCACGATGTTGAGAGAGGGGCTCTTTGCGCAGCCAGGCGCGCACATGATCCAGTGATTGTCATGGTAGGCAAGAGCGAGAAGGTTGCCCGGCTCGACCGGTGCACCGTGAAGCGTTACCTCTGCACCGATCTGTGCCAAGGCACGTGGCGTGATGTCCTCGATATCCATGACCGAGGTCTGACCGCCGATGATCAATGCATCGTGCGTGGTGAGAAGGCGCTGTGCTGCCTCGGCAATGGCCATTTCGTCCTCCGGAACGCAGTCGACGGTTGCCAACATGCTTCCCAATCTCGATAACCTCTCCTGTGTCGGCGTCTCGAACTGTTGTCGGATTCGTGGTTGGCTTCCTTCATGCGCCGTGATGAGTAGCGCCACGCGTCTGGGAGCGAGCGGGATAACCCACATCACTCCTTGCGTGAGCTGCACTGCCTCGTCCACAATGGCACGTGGGATGGCGTACGGGATGATCTTGAGTGTGGCAGCCTGAGTCGAATCGAAACTGGGGCCAAGTGGGGTGTAAGGGTGGCGCGTTGCCAGAGTGATACCCGTTAACTGGTTGAGCGCCACGAGACGCGGTGCATCCACATACAGCACGCCATCCTCTTCGACATGCACGTTCACCCGTCCCCCAACCCCACGTGTGGCTCGAAGTAGAGCGGAGCCATCCAGTAGGGCTGCTGCGATGATCTCTGCCGCCTCGTCCTCATGTACATCATCATCGCTCAAGATCGCCACATCCACCTTCGTGTGTCCGATACTCTGCAACGTGAGAATGTCCTGCTTGGTGAGGCGTGTCCCCTTCTTCAAAACCTTTTTTCCTCTATCATCTACCACGTTATGAACGAGCAGATGGCCCACGGTTGCTTCAATGGGTAGTGAACGAATACGCACAGGCGGCTCCATACAAACAGTCGAATATGAACTCATCTTTATTATTGTAACTCTTTGCAACTATGACGGGCAAGGACGGGCATTGCACGCTTAGACGTTATAGATCGTAAGAAGTAGTCATCTTCCTGGAAGGGTGCTTGCCACGTGTAGGGAGGGCTGTTATAATTTTGCTGGTTTGGAAATTGCTTTGCTTACGGAAGCACTTTAGCATCCAGCACCCCTTCTTGTGTCTCCCGCCGTCCCCGAGTGCTTTCAAGACTTCTGTTGTATACTTATACTTCAAACGATTGGTGCAGTAGCGAGTGGAAAAGAATAACACGATGAATGTCGACATCAACGTAACCGTATTTGATCAATCACCAATTATCCCTAGCCAAGAGCGGCGCGGACCAAAACCGCCCTGGCTCAAGGTGCGAGCACCGGGCGGTCGGAGTTACCGAGAAGTCTTCAAGCTTATCGAGGAAAACAGCCTACACACGGTCTGTGCGGAGGCACATTGCCCCAATATCGGTGAGTGCTGGGAGAACCGAACCGCCACGTTCATGTTGCTTGGCGATACCTGCACGCGAGGTTGTCGCTTCTGTGCGGTCACGAAGGGGCGACCAGTCGCTGACCTGGATTGGGACGAACCAGAGCGCTGTGCGCACGCCATTCAGACCCTTGGCCTGCGGCATGCCGTCGTTACCTCTGTCAACCGGGATGACCAACCTGACGGGGGCGCTATCATCTTTGCACTGATGATCCGTCGCGTGCGGGATCTGTGCCCCGACACACGTATCGAGGTCCTGACACCGGACTTTATGGGTGATTGGAAGGCGGTACGTACCGTTGCTGAGGCCGGTCCCGACATCTTCAACCACAACACGGAGACGGTACCTCGCCTTTATTCTCGAGTTCGTCCGAAGGCGAAGTTCGACCAGTCGCTCAGGGTGCTTCGATGGGCAAAGGAGATGGGGCCAGAGGGCATGATGACCAAGAGCGGTATCATGGTTGGCCTTGGGGAGAGTGTGGAAGAGGTCGTCGAGGTGATGGAGGCGCTGCGTTCGGTCGACTGCGATATCATGACCATCGGCCAGTACCTGCGGCCCAGTCCCTGGCACCTACCCGTCGTGCGTTACGTGCGTCCCGAGGAGTTCGCAGAGTGGAAGCGCATCGGCTTGGAGCTTGGCTTCAAGCACGTCGAGTCGGGGCCACTCGTCCGTTCCTCCTATCACGCCCACGAACAGACCAACGAGGCCCAAGCGCGCGAGCCGGATCGCCTGCCAAACGTTACGTTTGCTGCCTGATTTCAAAGGCTATCTCCAATCTCGAACAAAGGAGTGTGTATGGCTACTGAAGTAACCAAAGAGAAGAGCGAAACGTTATCCACGGAGACGCTGTTGGATTGGTACCGTACCATGTCCATCATGCGCCGCTTCGAGAACCATGCAGAACAGAACTACCTCGAGGGCAACATAGGTGGGTATCACCACATTTATAGTGGTCAAGAAGCGGTGGCGATGGGCACCTTTGCCCATCTGGGAGAGGAGGATCACATCATCACGGCCTATCGTGACCACGGCCCTGCACTCGCGAGAGGGATGGATCCGAAAGCAGCCATGGCGGAGCTGTGGGGCAAGGCGACCGGTACGTCGAAGGGCAAGGGCGGTTCCATGCACCTGGCAAGCCGCGAGTTGAATTTCTGGGGCGGCTACGCCATCGTGGCCGGGCACATCTCGCTGGCAACCGGCATTGCCCTTGCCGAGCAGTACCGGGGGGAAAACACCGTCACGGCCTGCATGTTTGGTGATGGGTCGACGAACAATGGATACTTCCACGAGTCGTTAAATCTCGCGGCCGTCTGGGAGTTGCCAGTCCTCTTCCTCTGCGAGAACAACCTGTACGGGATGTGGACGCCGCTGGAAGATGTCAGCGCGGTGCGTGATGTTTACAAGAAGGCATGCGCGTATGATATTCCCGCAAAGCAGATTGATGGGATGAATGTGCTGACGGTCTATGACGAGATGGCCGAAGCAATGGAGCACATCCGCAGCGGCAAAGGTCCCTACTTTGTTGAGGCACTCACCTATCGCTACAAGGGTCACGGCGCGGGCGACATCGAAGCATATCGTACAAAAGAGGAGGTTTCCGAATACAAAGAGCAGGATCCGATCACGCAGTTGGGCACCTATCTCGTCGAGGAACGCGATGTGCCGCGCGAGAGGTTGGACGAGATTCAGGAAGAGGCAGAGGCTCTCATCGAAGAAGCGGTCGAATTCGCCCGGGAGAGTCCCCAGCCCGAGCTGGAGAGCCTCTGGCAAGATATCTTCGCCAACCCCTTCCCGGACTCAATGAGCCCGAGTAAGGGACGTAGCTAAAGGAACCGGCCGACGGCTGCAGAGTAAGCGAGGAGTGACAAGCTAAGGACTGAGCTTATGGCAGAAAAGACAAAGAAGAGGAAGATGCGAATGGTGGACGCCATCAATCAGGCGATGATTGATGAGATGCGTCGCGATGAGACAGTGTTCCTCATGGGCGAGGAGGTGGCGGGCGGCTCAGGTGGTACCTACGGTGCATCTCGTGATATGCTGGAAGAGTTTGGACCGAGACGCGTCCGCAACATGCCCATCTCTGAGATGGTCATCGGTGGCTGTGCGACGGGCGCGGCGATGAATGGGCTGAAGCCTATTGCAGAGTACATGACAGTAAACTTCGCGATGTTGGGGATCGATGCGATTGTCAACCATGCAGCGAAGATTTACTCGATGTTCGGGGGCCAGTTCAATGTGCCCGCGACGATTCGCATGGCCGCAACATGGAGCCAGAACTCAGCGACGCACTCGCAAACGATCGAGGGTTGGTTTGCACACATTCCGGGGTTGAAAGTGGTCTACCCTGGAATGCCGATTGATGCCTACGGCATGCTCCGCTCCGCGATACAGGATCCCGATCCGGTGATCTTCTACGAGAGCATTAACCTCTATTATAATCGCCAGCTGGCTCAGGAGTTCCCCGATGATCTGGATTACATCAGTTTGAGCAAGAATGAGGTGAAGCGCGAGGGGGAGGATGTCACTATCCTCACGTATGGGCGGATGCTACCCGTCTCACTTCAGGCAGCGGAGGAGCTGGAGAAGGAGGGGATCTCCGCCGAGGTGGTTGATATGCGTGTCCTGCGCCCTCTCGATCTGGAGCCCGCGATCACCTCCTTCAAGAAGACGTACCATGCGGTGGTTGCGACCGATGACTGGCGCACAGTCGGCATGAGCGCAGAACTTTCCGCCTCTGTCTATGAGCACGCTTTCGACTATCTCGATGCGCCGATCAAGCGTGTGACAGCGCAGGAAGTGCCCTCGCCCTACAATCGGCAGCTGGAGCTTGCTGTGTTCCCGGACAAGGAGGATGTGAAGCGGGCGGTGATGGAGGTATTGGAGTAAGAGGTAGGAAGTCAAACTGCTAGAACGTGAAGAGCATTTAACTCACGCATCACTACCAAGCAGGAGGGTCTGTGGCAACAGAAGTCAAGATGCCGAAATTGGGCATCGATATGGTTGATGGTTCCATTGCGCGTTGGCTCAAGAGTGAAGGCGATCAGGTCGAGAAGGAAGAACCGATTGCCGAGGTGGAGACGGACAAGTCCACGGTTGAGATGGAGGCCCCCGAATCCGGCGTCCTGCTGAGGATCCTCGTGGCGGAAGATGAGATTGTTCCGGTCGGCGAGGTACTGGCCTATATCGGTGAGCAGGGAGAGAGCGTGCCGGAGACAGGTGATGGCGCTGCGGCCACCGCGGCGAAAGCTGAGGGGGTTGAGGAAAGGGAAGAGGTGCCTGAGGGAGAAGAAGGTGAGGCAGAGGACGCGCGCGAGGTGCAAAAAGAAATGCCCGATGGTGCTCGCATGCCGAGCCTTGAAGCGGAGCCGCAGCCAACCGAGGCACCTGAGGGGGAAGCGGTTCCGCCTGGAGGTGTGAAGGCCAGTCCCGTCGCGCGCCGTATGGCTGAGGAGCTCGGCTATGATCTCACCCAGATTCAGGGAACCGGGCCAGGTGGACGCGTCGTCTCGCGCGATGTGGAGGCCTATCGGCCGGAGAAGGCGCCGGCCGCGCCCGAGGCGAAACCAGCGGAAGCCCCTGCCCCACCTGGCGCCCCCTCCGTGCCAGCCGCGCCCCGGCCGACTCCTATTGGCGAGGCGGAAGAGGAGGAGCTCTCTCGCATGCGCAAGCGCATCACGGAGGTGCTCACCGCTTCCAAGTGGCCCGTGCCGCACTTCTACGTTACGATGGATGTGGATATGGAGGCGGCTGTCGCGCTGCGGAGGGAGATGAACGAGACGCTGGCCGATGAAGGGATCAAGATCTCCTTCAACGATCTGGTGGTGAAGGCAGCGGCACTGGCGCTCAAGAAGTTCCCGAATCTTAACGCGAGCTTTGCTGGGGATAAGATCATCAAGCACGGCGATATCAATGTAGGGATCGCGGTCGCCACTCCAACCGGCCTGATGACCGTCGCTACCCGAAACACGGATAAACTGGCACTTAGCGAGCTTTCCCAGATCACGCGCGAGCGTGCCAACCGTGCGCGTGAGGGACGGATCAAGCCGCAGGATATCGGTGAGACCACCTTCACGGTGTCAAACCTGGGTATGTACGGCGTTGACTCCTTTGTCGCCATCATCACGCCTCCCGAGGCCGCCATTCTTGCGGTTGGAGGGATTCAGGAGGAACCGGTGGTGAAGAATGGCGAGATCGTCATCGGCCATCGCATGAAGGCCACCATCTCCGCCGACCATCGCGTCACGGACGGCGCAGAGGCTGCGGAGTATATGGTCGAGCTCAAGCGACTGCTGGAGAACCCAATGCGACTCATGTTGTGACCTCACACAGCAGATTGCTTACTCCTTGGTGCGGCGTCAAGGCGGTTGTTCGGAAATTCGGAATTCGGAGTGCGGAATGCGGATTGATGGCGGAATGCGGATTGATGATTGGAGACTGGAGATTCAATCCTGAGAAGGTCGCCTGATCCTGCATTAGCAAACAGAAAAAGCGACGTATCCTCACGATGCGTCGCTTTTTGTGTCTCAGCAGGTTGACTGCAGATAAGGGAAGAGGTTAATCGGAGTAGCTTGACGGGAGCTTACGAGTTCAGCTTCTCCTTGGAAGAGACAGTCAGTTGCTGATGTTGGCTGTTTCCGCCGAATTGTCGTCGGTGGCGGGTCTCATACTGCTCGCGGTTCACCTCTTTAGTCGTCCACGCGATGTCCCAGACTTCATGTTTTTTCCCTTTGAGGTAATAGTCATAGGAACCGAGCGTGCGTGCCCAAAACTCTAAGAGCGCCAGGAAACCCAGGACCCAGATAAGCCTGAGTGCCCCCCATGCCTGCATGACCGCGACTCGTATCACCACGATGCTGTTGAGGCTAGAGACCTTGTAGCCGTAGCGACGCTTCAGGTGCAGGTGCCCTGCGTGATTGCGGCGGCGCTGCTTGATGAAGTCGGAAATGGTCTTCGGTCCCGTGTTGTAGACAACGGCATCGGGTGCGTAACGGACCTCCATCTCGCGTTGGATGACGATTGCCTCCACGAATGCTTCATCCATCGCGACATCTGGGGGAATGGCATCGAAAACCTTGCGGAAGGCAACCATCTCGCCCAAGCGCGGGATCTCTAAGCAGAGCTCGTGCTCCATCTTGAGGCGCAGGTAGGAGAGGTACTCGGTAATGTGATCCGGGGTGTTGACCGGGACTTTCTGCGCACCTGTCATTCCCACTTTTGGATCCCGGAACATGCGAACGAGATGCTCGACGGCAACCTCGTTCGCGACCGTGTCACCGCTCTCCAATACCAGAATTTCCTCCTTCGATTCAGCAAGGAAGAGATTGATCGCACTGGACTTGCCTTGACGCTTCGGTTGGACGATGAGACGGACGCGCGGGTCACTCGCGGCGATCTCCTCTATGATCTCATGGGTTCCGTCCGTGCATCCACTGGCAACCACGATAATCTCAGCGATCTCTACCTCATGCAGTAACTGGTTTTGCAGGGCACGCAGGCACTGCCCGATATTCTTTTCCTCGTTGTGCGCCGTGACACCGATGCTGCAGCGGAGCTTGGGTTTCTTGTGCGCGGTCATTGTTTGGTCCTATAGGTTCGCTAACAAGCGTGGCATTATATCAGTTCTGAGTGCCGATGCCTAATCGACAGCATTTCTCCATTTGCTATCTCGCTTTATACTATGTGCTTGACAGATTGAGCAGCGAGGTGTCGCACGAGCGCGTTCAATCTGGGATGCTTTTTCAATCATTATAGGAGAAGAGGAGAAACCTATGAAGAGGGTATGGATGCCATTCCTGCTCATGCTTGTTCTTCTGCTCACTGCCTGTGGTGGCGGTGCACAGGTTGAGCCGCTAGAGGAGGCGGAGCCGGCGGCCGAAGAGGCCGTTGAGGAGGAGGCCGAGCCGGCTGTCGAAGAGGAAGAGGGGGCTGTCGAAGAAGACCCCGAGGTTGTCGACGAGGAAGCGGGAGCTATCGAGGAGGAGGCCAATGTAGCGGAAGTGAGCGGGTTGCCCGACCTTGGTGGACGTGAGGTGACGATCGCGGTCGAGAACGCGTACTTGCCCTTTAACTACATTGACCCGAATACGGGTGAGCCAGCGGGCTGGGACTACGAGGCGTGGGATGCTATCTGCGAGCTGTTGAACTGCACGCCGGTTTACCAAGAAACGGCGTGGGATGGGATGATCTTGGCTGTTGCCAATGGGCAGTTTGATGCGGCAGCCGACGGGATTACCATTACCGAGGAGCGTGCACAGCAGGTAGACTTCTCGGAGGGCTACATCGCTGTCGATCAGCGGCTGTTAGCCCGCCAAGACGAGGATCGCTTCAGCACGGTGGAGGAGTTCATCGAAAATGAGGAGTTACGTCTCGGCACCCAGGTCGGTACCACGAACTATGAAACCGCCACAGAGCTGATCGACGAGAGCCGGATTGATGCCTTCGATCAATTCCCGGCTGCGGTTCAAGCTTTGATAAGCGGTGACGTGGACGCGGTCATCATCGACGAGATTGCCGGACAAGGCTATGTGGGGGAGAACGCCGAGCAGTTGAAGCTAGTAGGCGAACCTATTGTTAGCGACCAACTCGGCTTCATCTTCCCTCCGGGTAGCGATCTTGTCGAGCCTGTTAACCAGGCACTTCAGGTATTGCGCGAGAACGGCACGCTCGATGAGTTAGCCGAAAAATACTTCTCCGACGAGTTCACTATCACTTATGATGATCTGGAGGAGTAAGCTCGACACCGTGCGTTGACGAATACGATAGCATAGCAAGAGTGCGCCAGATAGCTGCTGGCGCACTCTTGTTACTGATTCAAGAAAGGATCGGTCATGGCAGCTCACGCCGAGCGTACACCACAGTTTACTGAGGCGATTGAGGAACGGTCATGGGTAGCCGAGTTCCCGTGGTGGCTGCTCATCATCTTGGGTATCATCGGCGTGATGGGCCTGCGCATCGCCTTTACTGACAGTTACGGTCAGGCATTTGAAAGCATTGTTCCTGGCTTACGCTACACCTTCTATGTTACCGCCGCTGGCTTTATATTAGCGTTGATCCTGGGGTTGGTGGCAGGGCTAGGTCGCCTCTCGGATAACATCGTGTTGCGTAACCTGGCAACGGCCTACATCGAGTTTATTCGTGGAGTGCCCGTTGTGGTGCTCATTCTGACCTTCGGCTTTGTTCTCGTTCCTATGATGGCGGATGCTGCAGGAGTGCCGGTGCGCAACGTTCCGATGGCCCTGCGCGCTATCATCGCGCTCGCCGTCATCTACGGTGCGTTTCTAGCAGAGGTGTTCCGGGCGGGCGTTGAGTCCGTTCCTCCTGGACAGATGGAGGCGGCACGGTCCGTGGGCATGACGCATGTCCAAGCAATGCGCTACATCATCCTGCCGCAGGCCATCCGCAATATTCTGCCAGCCCTCGGCAATGATTTGATCGCTATTCTCAAGGATTCATCGTTGGTGTCGTTGTTAGCGGTACGCGAGATTACCCAGGAAGCACGCCTCTTCACCGCTTCCACCTTCCGCTATGCGGAAGGCTACCTAGTTCTGACCGTTCTCTATTTAAGCATGACGACCGTCTTGTCGCTCCTCCTTCAATGGTATCAAGCTCAGATCCGGAAAGATGCACGATAGACTTCTTGAAATTGCTCCCGACGAGATCATTGTCATCGATAACCTATACAAGTCCTTTGGCGAGATCAAAGCTGTCAGAGGCGTGAATCTGCGCGTCCATCGCGGCGAGGTAGTGGTCATCGTGGGGCCGAGCGGCTCCGGCAAGAGCACAGTGCTACGCTGTATCAACCACCTGGAAGTACCGACAGCGGGCGCGGTGTACTTTGATGGCGTTCACCTTGAGGATCCCAAGACGAACGTCAACAAGGTGCGCACGGAGGTAGGGATTGTCTTCCAGCAGTTCAACCTCTTTCCCCACCTCACGGCATTGGAAAATGTCACGATCGCACAGACCAAGGTACGGAAACGGAGCAAGCAAGAAGCTGAAGCAGTTGCGATGAAGCAGCTAACGCGCGTGGGTATCCCCGAGAAAGCGAATGCTTACCCGAGCCAGCTCTCGGGTGGGCAGCAACAGCGCGTCGCCATCGCGCGCTCGCTCGCGATGAACCCGAAGGTGATGCTCTTCGACGAGCCAACCAGCGCGCTCGACCCGGAGATGATCAAAGAGGTGCTTGATGTGATGCTGGAGCTAGCCCAGGAAGGCATGACAATGGTCGTCGTCACCCACGAAATGGGCTTCGCGCGTGCCGCTGCCGACCGCATTGTCTTTATGGACCACGGTCAGATCGTCGAAGTTGCTTCCCCAGAGCAGCTGTTCAACAACCCACAGCACGAGCGCACCAAGCTTTTCCTCGATCAGATATTGCAGCATTGATCAAGGAAGCGCGCCTTCCGAAGAGGCGCGCTCCTGTTGCTCTACGGGCTGCTAGGACGACTCGTCCTCGTCTTCCCACTCCTCATCCCACTCTTCGTCTTCGTCCCACTCTTCGTCTTCGTCCCACTCTTCATCCCACTCTTCGTCTTCGTCCCACTCCTCATCTTCGTCCCACTCTTCCTGCTCCATGGCTCCGTAGGGATCGTGGGCGTGGCCGTGCTCGAGCTCCTCCGTTGTGGCATCGCGAATGCCAACCACTTCGACATCAAAGGTTACTGTCTCGCCAGCAAAGGGGTGGTTATAGTTCACAAGCACGCTATCTTCGGTAATGCTCTCGACGGTGCCACCCATTTCCTCTCCCTCCGCCGAGACAAAAAAGATCTCGTCTCCTTCTATCAACTCTGTTCCTTCCGGGAAAGCATCAAGCGGGACGTCGTCAATCGCTTCCTCATCATATTCACCATATGCATCGGCGGGGGAGAGGGTGACAGAGAACTTATCGCCCACCGTGCGACCTTCCAATGCGGCTTCCAATCCCGATGGGATTGCGCCGGCACCGTGAAGATAAGGTAATGGTGCTTCGCCCTCTGTGCTCTCAACCATCTCGCCACTCGCGCGACGGAGGGTGTAGTGGATGTCAACGACTTTGTCCTTCTCGACGATCTTGTCTTTTTCTTTTGTGGCCATCTCAAGGCTCCTTTCTCGACCCACTTAGCAGGTCAGTTCACGAGATTCGACTCTAATTTATCACAGATTCTGCTTTCAGCGAACCAGCGAATTCTTTGCCAATCCCTTCTCCAGATGGTAACGTTCAAGCAATCGCTGTACCACGTTAGAGGAACTGTTTCCGGTTACTAGACGGTGGTTGGCACTTGCCTCAAGATTGTGTCGACCGCGAGGTTGAAGCGAAGTGGATTTCTAAAAGGAGAGAACATGGCAGAATATCGAGTCGAAAGAGATTCTATGGGCGAGGTTCGGGTGCCAGCGGATGCACTGTACGCAGCACAGACGCAGCGAGCGGTTGAGAACTTCCCCATCTCTGGGATGACTTTCGGTCGCAGCTTCATCCGGGCGCTGGGGCTAGTTAAGAGCGCAGCAGCACAGGTGAACCAAGATCTGGGGCTGATGGGTGAGGAGGTGAACACCGCCATCCAGCAGGCAGCGAACGAGGTGGCCGACGGCAAATGGGACGACCAATTCCCTATCGATATCTTCCAGACCGGCTCTGGCACTTCCACGAATATGAATGCAAACGAGGTTATTGCCACGCGTGCATCGCAGATTCTGGGCGAGACGGTTCACCCTAACGACGACGTGAACATGGGTCAATCTTCGAACGATGTCATCCCGACGGCCATTCATGTGGCAGCCTACGTCCAAACAGTCGAAGAACTGCTTCCCGCACTCCGCCACCTACATCAAATCCTAGAAGAGAAAGCGGCGCAGTACGATGACGTGGTAAAGACGGGGCGTACACACTTGATGGATGCCATGCCAGTCCGCCTCTCGCAAGAGATCGGTGGCTGGGCAGCACAGGTTGAATTGAGCATCGAGCGCATTGAGGGAACATTGCCACGCCTAGGCGAGCTAGCGCAGGGCGGTACGGCTGTCGGTACCGGGATTAACGCTCATCCGGAGTTCGGGGGGCGAGTCGCACAAGTACTGACGGAGCGTACACCAGGGGAATTCCGAGAGACCCGCAACCACTTCGCGGCGCAGGCTACGATGGACTCCGCTGTAGAGCTGAGCGGGCAGCTCAAGGCGACAGCGGTGGCGCTGATGAAGATCGCAAACGATCTACGCTGGATGAATAGTGGGCCCATCGCAGGGTTGGGCGAGATCGTGCTGCCGGCGCTCCAACCCGGCTCCTCTATTATGCCCGGTAAGATCAACCCGGTCATCTCCGAAGCGACGATGATGGTGGCGGCGCAGGTGATGGGCAACGATGTTACCATTGGCGTTGCGGGCAGTCATGGCAACTTCCAGCTCAACGTGATGCTGCCGGTCATCGCCCACAACCTGCTCCAGAGCATCCAAATTCTTGCCAATGCTAGCCATGCCCTTGCCGACAAGGCGGTCGAGGGCTTCACGGTGAACCGTGAGCGAATGGCGAATCTGGTAGATAAGAACCCGATTCTTGTTACCGCCCTCAACCCTGTTATTGGCTACGATAAAGGTGCTAAAGTCGCCAAGACTGCCTATGCAGAGGGTCGCACCCTTCGCGATGTTGCCAAGGAGATGACGGACCTGACGGATGAAGAACTGGATCACTATCTGGACCCCTGGCCGATGACCGAGGGGGGTATTGCGGAGTAGAGATGGATTCCGTAACCGTCTTCGCACCGGCCACCATTGCGAATCTCGGCCCCGGCTTTGATGTGCTGGGCGTCGCGATTGAGGGTATGGGAGATTGGGTGAGTGCGACCCTTCGCGACGAGCCGGGTGTGGCCATAGAGGATATTGAGGGTGATGAGGGTCGTCTCTCGCTCGATCCCAGCCGGAACACCGCTGGCATTGCTGCGCAGGAAGTGCTGAACTTGATAGGGGCAACCAAGGTGGGTGTTTCGTTACGCGTGCGAAAAGGATTGCCACTGGGGAGTGGCCTGGGATCCAGTGGCGCGAGCGCGGCCGCGGCCGCATGGGCGGTCAATGTGCTCTTTGACCAGGTACTTTCAAAGGAAAAGTTGATCCATGCCGGCCTCGCAGCGGAGTCGATGGTGAGTGGTTGGCATGCAGATAACGTTGGCCCCTCCCTCTTCGGCGGCTTTGTGCTGATCCGTGCCTACGAGCCGCTCGACATCATCGAGTTGCCCTCACCGTACGGTCTAACCTTTGTCCTGGCCATCCCAGATTTTGAATTGCCTACACGGGAGGCGCGGGCTGCCATCCCGAAATCTATCCCACTCCAACAACACGTCGTCAACAGTGGAAATCTAGCTGCCCTTATCACTGCACTCTTTGGGGGCTCCCTTGCATTGTTAGGCCGCGCCCTACAGGACATCATTGTCGAGCCAGCACGCGCGCCGCTCATCCCGGGCTTCGATGAGGTAAAAGCCGCTGCGTTGGAGGCTGGGGCATTGGCCTGTTCCATCTCCGGTGCTGGCCCTACTCTCTTTGCCATTGTGGATGACGATAGGCGTGCTCAGCGCATCGCGGATGCCATGCAGGAGGCTTTCCGAGAGCATGCTGGTTTGCGGAGCCGCACGCATGTTGCTCAGGTGGATGAGGAAGGGGCGAGGGTGATGTGAATGCAGCCTAACGATGATCGAATGAGTACTGAAAAAACGCTCCTAGAGATCCTGAATGACGCGTGGCTCGTGCTAACACCGGAAGGTCAATCGCTAGGAGTGATCAGTCCGGTACACGCAGAGGGTGTGGTGGCCCCTGTCTACAGCAACCGAGATATGGCGGAGGAGGTAGCACAGAGCCACTCTGAACTCGGCGAGTTTGCACCCTATCCAATGCCCCCTCTCTGGGAGGCGGCACGCCTCCTGGCAACCCAGGGCTTTGCCGGGATGATAGTGGATGAGCGGATCCCACTCTTCTTCGTGACAGTAGAGCCCAGCAGCGAGTTGCCCACACACGTCGCGATTCCAAAGGCGGACGATTTCCAGATCGTGGACGAGGTGGGTGAGACGCCTTTAGGGAAAGCCAATGTTGCTCTATGGAACGATCCGGAGGCATTTGACCAACAGTCCATCGCTTGGGTCCTACGGGCTCGCTTGCCCTTTGCAGGCTACGAGGAGAACATGCCCCTCTTCGAGTACCTGCCGCGCGGTCGGCCGCAACCCGTCGATGACAAGGGTGCACTACTCGAAGAGGCAGAAGCGGTGCAGGATGCGGTAGCGCTCTTTTCGAGTGCCTTTGCAGCCGAGTGGTACTGGTCCGTCTTGATGGATGAAGCCTCCGAGGAGGAAGCTCGCGAGGCGATCGTGGCGCACCACGATGTTGTCTCCCTTCTAGAGACGCGGGCACGCCCCCATCGTGCTCTGATTCTCAATCCTAGCCGCCATCGTTTCTACCAGGGGTTCTTCCGTCAAGCAGACGAGAGATGGTACCTCGTCACGATCAACGGCGTCTGGCGCATCGAGCCACCGTTCCGATGCATCCAAGTGGCGCGGCGCCAGTTTCGTGCAGGGTAGCGAAGGCGCGCTAGCACCACGCTGTTTGCGTGTGTAGCACCTCTGGCAAGGAGCGTGCGAATTCGTCAAAGCCTACCCTGCCTTCTATAATCCTTGCCTATGCGGATTGTCCTTCTTGTTCTTGCGCTCCCTCTCCTGTGTCTCGTAGGTTGCGGCTTATCCGGTAATAACGGAAGCGAGGGGGAAGAAGCCGTTAACGAACTAAGCGTCGTTGCGACGGTTTCCCCAACCCCCACAGCTGCCGCTGCATCGGTACCCAACGTTCCCGTACCTACACCTACCAACCTCGTATTGACGATCTGGGGGCCACCGGAGCTCTCGCCAGGTGAGACTCCTGCAGGTAGCGAGCTACTGGCGGAAGAGTACGCCGCCTTCGAGCGTTTCTACCCCGATATCCAACTCCACTATGAGCCGAGAGCAATGAGTGGCCCGGCAAGTTTGCTGAATTACCTGCGCTCGGCCAGTTCAGTTGCTCCCTCGATTTTGCCCGATCTCGTCATCATTCCACCCAGCCTATTAGAAGAGGCGGCACAGACGGGCCTGCTCTTTCCCCTCGATGGTGTTATTCCAGAAGGTCTTCGCACCGATCTCTATCCTTTTGCCACTCGGGATACGCAGGTTGCCGGAAACTGGTTGGCACTCCCGCTTGCATTGAAGGTAGAGCATGGTGCCACACGTACGGGGCAGCAGAACCAAGTGCCTCAGACGCTCGATCGATTGCTACGTCCTAATGCGCCGACTTGGCTCTTCGCGGGGCAGGCGGGGGAGAATGGAGAGATGACGAATGTACTCTTGCTCCAACTACTGGCAATCAGCGAGCAGATGCCGGCTCCCGGGAGCCTGCCAGAGCAGGAAGAGTTGGTGGCCCTTTTGGCGACACTGCAGGCTGCCCAGCAGGAAGGTGTTATCCCCCGACAGAACCTTCTGATAAGCGATGAGACGCTTCTCTTCAACCGATTGATATCCGGTCAGGCTGGCTTCATCGAGACGAGTTCCCGAACCTACTTGATGCAACAGCGGGACATGCCTGACCTGACATTCACGCCGATCCCCACGTTGAACGGGACGATGCCCACCGTGGTCGATGGATACCTGATCGCCTTAGCTACGAACGACCCGCGGCAGCAACAGGCGGCAGCGCGTTATTTGGAGTGGTTCTTCGACCCCGCGCGGCTTGCAGCGTGGAGTGGGGCATCCGCGTGGCTGCCTGCCCGCCGCAGTACTCTTGAGGAGATCATTGATGACGAGGAATACGGTGATTTCCTCGATGCGTTACTCGAGCAAGGGTGGCTCCGGCAGGGGGGGGCAACATGGAGCAGTTTCGCACAGGCGATGCAGGAACAATTCCGTGCCGTTATGACGGAGGCCACCTCCCCTGTAGAGGCGGTAGATGCCATTATTGAGACATATGGTGCCACGCCTTGAGTGTGACCTTGCCCTACCTGCTCTACCCGCTGCACGGCGTTGCCTTTCTGATGAAGTCGTATCCCCTTAAACAGAAGCGCTATCGTAAATGTTGTGCTAGAAATGCAAGGGTGAGATCGTAGATTTCCAGTGCCTGCTCACTTGCCTCAAGCAGGTAATGAGTAGCGCCGTCGAAGAGATAGAGCTCATGCTCGACGCCCAACTCGTCGAGCACGTTCGCGAGTTGCACACTTTGCTGGTACGGGACGATCTCGTCTTGGTAGCTGTGAAAGATGGCAGTGGGCGGCATGTTGGGGTGCAGGTGGTAGATACTAGAGTAGCGCCAGTAAGGCATCGGGTCGCGGTCGGGAAGGCCGAGGGCAACGAGAACACGGTCCAGGCCAAAAGGTGGGATGAAGGTGCCAGCCTCGAAGCGTCGCCGGATGTCGAAGAGATCGGTGGGTGGACCAAGTAACACCGCCGCATCGATTGCCTCGTCGCGTTGGAGGAGTCGCTGGGTGAGCAAGGCGCTGTAGCTTCCACCAAGAACCGCAATGCGCTCGCCGTCGATGCCAGGAAACGCCCTCGCGCGTGTGAGGTTCAGGAGCTGCTCCAGCTCGTCTACATCCCGCTCCAGGTCCAGACTGTACGCTGGGCCAACGGCGAGTACGGCATAGCCTGCCGCGGCCAAGGGCACACTCGTGCACTCCCAGGTCTCTGTGGGACCCGGATAGACAGCTAGGAGCGTGGCAAGCTCGCTATCGATGGGCGCTTCGACTGGCCTGTAGAGGAAGGTTGTTTGGTTGGGCCGGCCATCACTCCAGAAGGTGATCGCCCGTCGTATGGCGCTGCTTGCGAGTGGCGACTCGCAGTGCCGGGTACTTGGTGTATCCAACACCAACTCGCTCGCAGGTCGTATCTCACGCTCTGGCTCGGGTGCCAGCGCTACGTTTACGGTGGTATCCATCCCTGAATCAACCTGCACTGCTCCCCATAGTTCGCCAAGTACCTGACTTTCGTACCCAGGAGCACCGGCTACCGGACGGTAGATGCCCGCCGGTATCCCCTCAACGACGTAGCCACCGTCGACGCCACTCCGTGCATGGTAGGTCGTGCCATCCCAGCGCGCTGCAAGCACCGCAGCGTTAGGAAGGGGATGACCTTCCACATCCAAGACGACGCCGGAGATCGACCCCGGCGCTCCCTGCTGCGGCACGCCTACCACCTGCCACCATTGTTGCAGGAATCGATACTCCAACGTGTTGCGTACAGACCAGACGCGGGAGTTATCGCTGCTGCTGAGCCATATCAACAGCAAGCTAACCAGCAACCCGAAGAGCAGCAGCCAGCGATTGAGCAATATTCCGTAGAGGGCTCGCCTTGTCACGACCCGTTCGCCTCCATCCCGTTAACTCGCACGGGATGAATTATAGGGGCTTACCCTCCTTTAGCTACCTGGCATAACCTTTGCTCCTTGATCCCAGGTAATTCTATACTGCAGAAGGAGCAATGAAAGATGGCGAGGGACACGTTGGAGACAGTACGGCTCGGTGTGGCGGGCGCAGGGCTTGCCGTACGTGATTTGCATTGGCCCGCAATCCACGCTTTGGGAGCGCGATACCAGATTGTGGCTCTAGCCGCTCGGACCGATGAGAGTCTACAAAAGACGGGGCAACTCGTAGGATGTGACAACTATTACCATGATTACAAGGAGATGATCGACGCGGAGAAAGAGAATCTCGATGCCGTTCTCATCTCGCTCCCGATCTCCATGCTCTATGAGGGAGCGGAATATGCGGCGCGCGCCGGATTAGACGTGCTTTGTGAGAAGCCAGTAGGCCAGAATCTGGAGGAGGGGAAGGCGTTTGTGGAATTGCCGGAGCGCTACGGTGTTTCAGTCCAGATTCTGGAAAACTTCCGCTATCGCGACGATCTTCAACGCGCACGGGAGCTGATCGACGACGGTGCGATCGGCGAGCTATACATGATCCGCATCAAGAGCTTGTCGCACACCGAGCCCGAAATGGGCGGCTTCGCAGGCAAGGAGTGGAGACAGAAGGCAGAGTACAAGGGTGGAGCATTGCTTGATGGAGGGGTGCATCATATGGCGGCCTTCCATGTGCTGGCAGGGTCCGTGGCGCGGATAGGTGGTGTTGTGACAGCAGTGAGTGAAGAGTACGAGGGGATCGATAATGCCCTGTTCACAATGCTCCTCGAGAACGAGGCTATAGGGGAGTACACCTTCTCTTACACGGCCTTTGAGGATCAGGATGAGTACACCTTCTTCGAAGCACGCTGCTACGGGACAACAGGTTCGCTCCTCATCACTGATGGGACTATCCGTCACATCACGGAGGAAGGGGAACAGGAGCCCCTCACCTTCCCCAACTTCGACAACGGCTACTATAACGAGTTCCTGGACTTCTACGAGCACAAAACGGAGGGCAAGTCCCTGCGCGTTACTCCCACCGAGGCTTTCAAGGACCTGCACCTTCTCCTCTCCGGTTTGGACGCCGCCAAAGAGGGTCGCGTGCTTGATGTGAACCCGGGCAAACACCATTCCTGAGTTTCGCGTTTCCTGTTTCCCCTCTTATAATCTCTGATGCTAGTCGTACAACTGACGAGATAGAATTGAGATGATATGGCATTACTTGATCCAAATACACTGTTGGCACTAGCCCTTGCCTTCGTACTGGGCATCAGCGTCCACGAATTTGCGCACGCCTACGTTGCGTACCAGATGGGCGATATGACTCCCGTACGACAGGGGCGTGTGACATTGAATCCCGCGGCGCATATGACGCTCTGGGGAACATTGCTCATCTTCCTGATCGGTTTCGGTTGGGGCAAGCCAGTACAACACCGTATCTGGGATCCGAAGCAACGGCTCTGGGTCTCGTTAGCGGGACCGGTAGCGAACTTGCTCCTGGCTTTCCTGTTTGGGCTCTTCTTTCGCTTCGGTCTTGTGCAACAGCTCGACTTTGGACCAGATTGGTTCTATCTGCCGAACGTGCTGTTCACCATTGTCTCCATCAATGTGTTGCTTGCCCTCTTTAATCTGATCCCCTTGTCCCCTCTTGATGGCTCCTCCGTCTTTGCTGGGCTCCTACCCGACCCGTATGGGAGACAGCTAGCACAATATAACGCCCAGTACCCGCAAGCACTGATCGTCTTTCTGCTGGTTGACTTTTTTCTGATCGATCGCATTCTGGGGCGGCCACTTCTGTGGACCATTCTAGGCCCCCCTATCAGTTTTCTCACAGAGCTCTTTACGGGTCTCCCGTTCTAACTCGCCGACCTACGTGCTTCCCTACCGTGTCAAGCAGGTCTGGCGTTTCATACGACGCACACTCACGGAGGAAGATGTCGAGTGGGTAAAAGAGCGCCTGATACAACAACAGCAGGCGCTCTTCTTTGCTCAACAAGCCAGCGATCAAGCCCACGCGGTGACGGTGGCCCGTACGCTCGAGGCGCAAGGACATAAGGATGAACGTCTGGTGCGTGCGGCGCTCCTGCACGATGTAGGCAAAGCACCCGGCGTATCCCTGCCGTACCGGACCGTCCTTGTACTGCTAAACAAATTCGCGCCCGGTACCCTATCCACCCTCTCCCCTCATACGGATGGCTGGCTCGCCCCACTGGCCCGTGCCTACCATCATCCAGCACTTGGTGCTGATCTTGCCCGCCGTGCGGGCAGCCATCCCGACGTCGTCGCCCTCATTGAACACCACCAATGCCGGAATCAGGCCTTGAAACCGGAGCTTCAGGAAATGTTGCGGGCGCTGCAAAGGGTGGATAACGCGAATTGACCTCGTGCTATTCGACGCGCTGTATCTTCTTGCCTTCCAGCCCCTCTTTCGAATGCGCTAGATCCAGTCTGCCCTCTGGTTGCTCACGCAGCGTGTTGGGCACTTGCTCGCCTATCGGTCCACGAGAGATGGAGATTCCTCCGTCGACAAAGTAGAGCGCGCCTGTTACGAAGCTGGCTTCATCCGATGCGAGGACTGCGAAGATATTTGCAGCTTCTTCCGGTGTCCCGCGGCGTCCCAATGGTGTAGCCTTCAATATGTTCTGCTCCATCTCTTGCGTCATTGGGCTTTCGTCTACTTCGTGCCATTGTGTGTCGATAGGACCCGGACAGACGCAGTTGGCACGTATACCATATTTCGCCTGCTCTAGCGCAACACCACGCATGAAGGCGTGGATCCACGCCTTGGTGCCACCGTAAGTCGTACACTCCGGTTGTCCCAATAAACCCGCTTCCGAGCCCGTTGAGATCACGTTGCCACGCGTCTTGTGGAGGTGGGGCAACGCGAACTTCGTCATCAAGAAGACACTACGCGTGTTCATGCGGGTCATGTAGTCGTACGATTCTACCGGAAAATCCTGCGTCTCCCCCGTGGTCTGGAAGGTTCCGGCGTTGTTCACGAGCACATCCAATTTCCCAAACTCGTCAATGGCCTTCTGTACACAGGCTCGTGCATGCTCTACCTCCGCCACATTGCCCAAATAACCAGCGGCTTCGCCTCCGTGGCTACGGATTTCCTTCACCACCTCTTCCACCGGGTCATCCGGCAGCCCTGCGACCACCACCTTTGCGCCTTCCTGTGCTAACTTTTTCGCAACTGCCTCGCCGATTCCTGTACCACCACCCGTCACGATGGCGACTTTGTCGTCAAGCCTCCCCATGGTATTCCTCCTAGTCACCCTTTCAATGTCATCTAGTACAGGAACATTGGCTTGCCCAGCATATCCCGCACCTTGGGTTGGTAATTCCCCTTATCATACAAGGCTGACACGTCGACGCGTTTCTTGCCCGCAATGACCATATCGACCGGTACCGTGGTGTAGATGCCCTGTTGGAGGGCCACCATCCGACCTGTATGGCCCATCACGACCTGATCCAGCGCCAGGTTGCCGTAGGAGACTGCGACCATCCGGTCTAAGGAATCAGGCGTACCCGAACGCATTAGGTAGGCCAGTTGCTGGTAGACCGTGTTGATACCACGGCTCTTGATCTCCTGTGACACGAGAGAGCCGATGCCACCCAATTTCTTGTGGCCGTAGGCATCAGCCTCCCCTCGCTGCACGATATCGCCGCCCTTGAAGTGCGCACCCTCCGAGATGGTCATGATAGCGTAGTGGGAGGGGTTGTTTTTGCGATCCTCCACCAGGAAGTTGAACAGTTTATCCATATCGAAGGGAACTTCTGAGATGACAGCGCGATCCACATTGGCAAGGTACGCCGCGAAGAGAGAGGTCTCGCCCGAGTTTCGCCCAAACAGTTCCACGACGCCGATACGTTCGTGAGAGCCGACAGAGGTGCGAATGGCTGTGATCGCATCGACCGAACGCGTGACAGCCGTCGAGAAGCCAATACAGTAATCAGTGCCGAAGACATCGTTGTCCATCGTCTTGGGGATCGCCACGGTCTGGAAGCCTTCCTGATGCAACCGGGCGGCATAGCTGAGGGTGTCATCGCCGCCGATGGGGATGAGCGCCTCGATGCCAAGGGCGTCCAGGTTGCGCAGGACGTGTCGTGTGATATCCACGCGCCCGTTCTCCTTCTCAAGCCGATCCTCCTTGCGCACGAACTCTGGCACCTCGTCCGCTTTCATGTTACTAGGGTTGGTCCGCGAGCTATGGAGGATCGTGCCACCCGTGCGGTCGATGGTACGCACGCGCCTGCTGTTCAGAGGCATTGTCAGTTCTTCGAGGGTGGCCGGGTCATCCGGGTTAACCCCCACGGGTCCATACCATCCGCGCCGCAAACCGATGACATCGATGTCGTGATCCTGCGAGCGGTTCACCACCGCCTTGATCGCCACATTGAGGCCAGGGACATCGCCGCCCCCGGTAAGAATACCAATCCGTCTTCGCGCCATAATCGTCTCCTTGGTTGAATAAAGGTGTGTTGTCGAGCAGGCGACATTGCCCGAACCACGATTCGACGTCGAATCGTGGTAAGTATATCAGAGGAATGCTTTCTACGCCTTTTCTCGTGAGGGAGGGACGTCAGAAGCCGGGATCCCAGATATCGGCTAGGTGAAGGACAAAGTCGTGAAGCACCGGTTCACCGGAAATGTTATCTGGGTCATGGAGGTGGGTAGCAGGGGAATTAGGATGATAGATGTACACATCATGGGTTTCTGGGACAAGGAGCCATCCTAATCTTGCACCATTTGCCACGTACTCTTCCATCTTGTCCTGCAAATCGCTAACACGATCCGTCGGTGAGCGAAGCTCCACGACAAAGTCGGGACAGAGGGGTAGGAAACGACGTTTCTGCTCTTCTGGGAGTGACTCTAGGCGAGCGCGCAGCACCCAGGCGGCATCCGGAGAGCGCATCGCTCCATTCGGTAGCGTAAACCCTCCTGATGAATCGAAAGTAACCCCTCGTCCATCCCTTTTTGCCCAACTATAGAGCATCGCATTTAGTGTTGCGTTTCGACTACTCGTTTTCCCGCCCGCAGGTGTCATGATAACAATGTGCCCTTCTGCTGTACGTTCGAGACGTAGCTCACGATTGATCTGACACAGATGAAAGAATTCCTCTTCGGTCATATCGATGGCGGGTCGCAACTTCACCACGAGCGGGGGCGTTTCTGTAAGAAGTGGTACATCAATCATTTTGGTCCCTCCTGCTCGGATTATAGCATTCACCCATCTAGCCCATCAACCTGCAAGCTCGATATCAATCTCCTCTGTCCGCTACAACAGACTTGCAGTCGCCGTTCACTTCACCTATATTCACTTCCAACTCCAGAGACAGGAATGTTAGCGAGGAAGCGATGGCGGTAAACGTTACAGTTATTGGGATGGATGCGTTGGGAACGTCGATTGGTCTGGCCCTAAAGGCTAGCAAGTCGCCTATGAACGTGACCCTGCACGATCGAGAGCACAGCATCGCAGGTGAGGCCCTGCGGGCCGGGGCGGGGGACCGTGTGGAATGGAACCTGCTGCGTGCCGTGAGCGATGCCGATCTCGTCTTCGTCAACGAGCCGCTTCACCAGATCCGTGAAACCATAGAAGTGATCGGGCCGGAACTGAAGCCTGATGCTGTGGTGACCGATACCGTCACTGTCAAGGAGGCGGTGTTGCACTGGGCGGAGGAGATTTTGCCAGCGAACGTGCATTTTGTTGGTGGCACACCACTCGTCACCGCTGATGTACCGAGCCCCTATCTGTTTCAGAAGCACCGTTACGCCATTATCCCCCTTACGAAGACCGAAGAGGCAGCTGTCCGTCTCGTCACGGATACCGTGACGCTTATGGGTGCGGAGCCATTCTTTATCTCGGTAGCAGAGCATGAATCGCTGCTCGCAGCGGTCCAGCACTTACCCGCGCTCACAAGTGCCGCGTTGCTCCAACTAACCGCCGGGAGTCAATCCTGGAAAGAGATGGCGAGTATGGCCAGCCCAACCTACGGTATTGCTACCGCCCTGCCCACAGAGGATCCGACTGCTCTCGTAATGCTTCTGCGTCATAATCGTGAGTCACTACACCACTGGCTTACCGCACTACAACGGGAGTTGGGAGCAATCCAAACCTTGCTCGAACAGGATGATAACGGTGAGGCGCTGGAGGAGTACCTGGACAACCTGATGGAGGCACGAGCGCGATGGAAGCAGGCTCAACAGCAAAATCCTGACGTGCCATCGCACCAGGACTCGCTAGAACAGGCGGACGAGATGCGTGGGTTGGCACGCTGGTTTGGCTTTGGGCGGCGCCGAAGTGATTGAGGAATCAGAGCATAGCCTACAGGTAGCAGCCGTACCAGGGCAATGAACGAGTGGCCGAAGTGAAAGAAGCTGCAGAACCGCGCCCGGCGTGGGTTTATATCGTTGAATGCGCGGATGGGACGTTGTACACAGGGTGGAGCTATAATGTAGAGGTGCGTGTTGCGGCACACAACGCGGGACGGGGCGCAAAATACACGAGTGGACGTCGCCCTGTCACGCTACGATGGTGCGAGGCGTATCCCACGCGGCGCGCGGCCATGAAGAGAGAGGCAGCGATCAAGCGACTTCCACGAGCGCGAAAGCTGCTGCTGGTAGAACAGGTAGTATGAACTGCCACCAAGAGTCGAAGCTCGCAGGAAGAACGAACGATAAGAGATTGAAGGATCGATAGGATGGCTGGAGTCAATTGGAAGAATCTGAGAGAGGATAGACCAGATTTTCATGGGGGAATGCTCGAGAGTATCAGGGATATCTTGGTACAGATCGGTGAGGACCCGTATCGGGAGGGGTTGCAGCGCACGCCGGAGCGCGTGATGCAGATGTATGAGGAATTGACCGAAGGGTACCACGTTGATCCCGAAAAGCTTATCAACGACGCGATCTTCGATGTAGAGTACGACGAGATGGTCATCGTGCGCGATATCGACTATGCATCGCTCTGCGAGCATCATCTTCTTCCGTTTCTCGGCCACGCCCACATCGCCTACATCCCGCGCGGCAAAGTGATCGGCCTTTCCAAGATTCCACGCATCGTAGAGATGTACGCCAAGCGACTCCAGGTGCAGGAACGCTTGACAACCCAGATCGCTGATTTTCTTATGGAGCATCTCAATCCTCTCGGCGTTGGAGTCGTCGTGGAGGGGAGGCACATGTGCGCCATGATTCGCGGTGTTAAGAAGCCTAATTCCGTTATGGTCACCAGTGCGATGCGAGGTGGCTTCAAGAAAGACCCACGCACTCGTGCCGAGTTCATGTCGCTTCTTGGAATGGAAGGGGAAAGCTAAGGAACGACAGAGAACGCTAGCAGAAAGAGGCGACTCCATTTTGGAG
>JALZCF010000386.1 GCA_030863245.1 Chloroflexota bacterium | reverse complement strand
CCCTATCTCGATTCTCCTCGGGGATCAAGATGGTCACAAGCGTCAAGAGGGCGATGCCGCGCAGATTGCCCGCGATCGCGCCGAAGAGCGTGAGCACGACGAACACCCAGAGCGCGACGCTGGAAGGATCCGTGAAGACGGCTGGCGGGGTAAAGGCAAAAATGGTGCTGGCGAGCGCATATAAGCAGAACGAGATGGAGCTTGACAGCATCATCACGGTCTTCTTGTGATACCTATCCACCAGAGAGCCGAGGTAGAATCCCGAGAGGGCAATGGTGGTGGTATAGACGCCCGCCATCACCGACGTGGCAATCACCGACTTGGTCTCGAGATACACCCAAAAGGTGACGGCAAACCACACAAACGTGTTGATCAGCGAAGCTGCCAGCGTGTTTGCCAAAATGGCATAGAATGTTCTCATTGTTAGAGTGCCTCCACAATCACCAGTCGACGATGTTGTTCTTGATCTTGTTGAGCAGCATTTCAGCCTCCTGTTGGTCGAGCACGGCGAGTCCGATCCACTCCCGCCATCCGGCTCTAGTTGGGGTAACTGCGTTCATGAGAGATGCGTTCTCCTTTCCAAGCGCCCGGCGCGAGACTAGTACAAGTGTTCTATAGGCAGTATACAGCCTTACTGCGACAGATCGAGTATGAACTTAAAGAATATTGCGTGAGATGCTAGACTTGAATTCGCTTGGGAGGATTGAGATGCACCCCGGAACAATCATCATTCTAAACGGCACATCGAGTGCCGGGAAGACAAGCATCGTCAGAGTGCTACAAGGGATCTTGGACGAACCGTACCTGGACGCGGGAATTGACAGGTTTCTCTGGATGTTACCAAAGCGGTATCTTGAGCCACCACTCTGGAATGAGATTTTAGGCCTGGCGGTCCAAGCGGGGCCGCTCGGCCACCAACTCATGTCGGGGATGCATCACGCGATAGCAGCTCTGTCACGAGCAGGCAACAATGTCATCGCCGATCACGTGTTGGTCGAACCCCAATGGCTTCAGGAGTGCGCTACGCTCTTCAGCGACCTGCCCGCCTACTTTGTTGGCGTTCGTTGTCCCATCGAAGTCGTTGAGCAGCGAGAACGGGAGCGCCGAGATCGCACGCTGGGGCAGGCGAGGGCACAGTATCCGCTTGTGCACGCCCACCGCATCTACGACCTCGAAGTCGACACCTCGCTCGCCACCCCTGAGGAATGCGCCCAGCAGATCAAACAGCGACTCCAAAATGGGACACCTCCCGTAGCGTTCAAACGCCTGCGGTAAGGCTGGAAGCGCCCATAGCTCCTACAGCTCCCACAGGGCCATGGCAGCTATAGGAGTTATGGGCGCTGCTTCCCTTTACCGAACTGGTTCGTCAACAACCATTAGCGCTGTGAATCATAGATCGGTCCGTGCAGGCTGTGGTCGTGCTCGGGGATTGGCTCCTTGGTGATATAGATCGGGCCGTGTAAGCTGTGGTCGTGCTTTGAGATGCGGTTCTTGACGGTATAGATCGGTCCGTGCAGGCTATGGTCGTGCTCGCGGACTGGCTCCTTGATCCTATAGACCGGCCCGTGCAGACTGTGGTCATGCGGTGAGATACGGTTTTCCGTTCCTTGGCGCCGTAAGCGGTCCAACTGAGTCGTGTAGGCATCAGTGGCGCGCGCCCTCATCAGCTCGGGCGAGGATGGGAGCGCTTGGACGGCTGCAGGCGCCTCCAGGTCATTGACCGCGACGGGCTGCGTCCGGAGGTAGAGCGCGTTCACAATGCTGGCGACCGCCAGGAGGGCGAGTGCCAGCAGCGCGATGGCGTAGCGCCGATTCCGACGTGCACTGCGGATGACGGTGGGGTTGGTAGTGGACATGGTAGTCTCCTTTCACAATACGGTTTTGCACACCCTAAATGCAAAAGAGGAGCTATTTGCGGCAACGAGAAGCCGTCCACAACCCGTCTGCCTACCCCAATCAATGCCCCTAATGCAGAAGCAACGCAGCTTTCCATGAACCACTCTCCACTCCCCACTCCGCATTCCGCACTCCGCATTCCGCACTTGACTCATTCCGCACTCTCCACTCTCCCAATCCCGACTAGCTCCCTTCATGAGGCACTAGGCGTTCGATGCGTTGCATGGTATCCTAATTAGGGGAAACGAAGTCAGAGAGGTGGCTGAAATGGCAAATCAGTTTGATGTAAACGATGTTGTGATCCTAGACGGCGCGCGCACACCGGTCGGGACGTTCATGGGAGCGTTGAAGGATGTAGGGGCCACAGAGCTAGGCGCCCATGCGGCCCGGGCCGCGATTGCGCGCTCGGGAGTGGATGCGTCAGAGATTGACGCGGTATTCGTAGGAAATGTGATCCAGAGCTCCAGCGACGCCGTATACATCGCACGGCATGTGGGGCTGAAGGCAGGCGTACCCATCGAGACCCCCGCGCTGACGGTGAACCGGCTCTGCGGCTCCGGGCTGGAGGCAATCATCCAGGGTGCGAAGGCGCTCATGCTGGGCGAGGCAACGTTCGTCCTGGCAGGCGGGACGGAGAACATGAGCCAGGCTCCCTTTGTGATTCGCGGCGCCCGGGAAGGATGGGGCCTCGGCGGACAACAGGTGGAGGACACGCTCTGGGCAGCTCTGACCGACACCTACGGTGGGTGCTCCATGGCAGAGACGGCGGAGAACCTGGCCGAGCAGTACAGCATCTCGCGGGAGGCACAGGATGAGTTTGCCCTACGCTCCCACCAACGTGCGGCGGCCGCCCGCGAGCGGGGCCGTCTTGCGCTAGAGATCGTGCCCGTCGAGGTGCCGGGGCGCAAGGGGCAAACTACGTTGGTCGAGCACGACGAGCATATCCGCCCCGATACATCTCTCGAGAAGCTGTCGCGTCTTCCGGCGCGCTTCCGCGAAAATGGCAGCGTGACGGCAGGCAACGCCAGCGGCATCAACGACGCCGCCGCGATGACAGTGCTGAGTACCTATCGCGTGGCGAAGGAGCGCGGGCTGCCCATCCTGGGACGCATCGTCTCATGGGGGGTGGCAGGCGTGGAGCCAAAGATCATGGGCCTCGGTCCTGCGCCGGCCACGCGCCAGGCGCTCCAACGGGCGGGACTGTCGCTCAACGATCTGGATGTGATCGAGGTGAATGAGGCTTTCGCGGGACAATACCTGGCCGTAGAGCAGGAGCTGGGCCTGAATCGAGAGAGAGTCAACCCCAATGGCGGTGGCATCTCCATCGGCCATCCCCTCGCCGCCACCGGTGCCCGCGTCACCCTCGCCGCCCTCTACGAACTCCGGGAGAGCAACCAGCAATACGCCCTGAGCACCATGTGCATCGGCGGCGGACAAGGCATCGCAGCGATAGTCGAAGCAGCGGAATAGAACAAGGATTTACAGAAAAATCTAGAGCGATCACGTCAAATCTAACGATTCCCTTTTACGTGGTGCGTGATACATGATTACGTATCACGCACCGTCTGAATCGATATTGGACTCACACGTGTCGCTCCGCAAAGTTGACAGTTGGCGCATCCTTGGGTACCCTGTCTGCGATCTTTGATCGTTGCGCAGGCCACAAGGAAGAGGCTCTGGTATGATGGAATGCCTTGAGCCTCTTTTCTTTTTGGAGCTCGCCCTTGCGACTTGAGCGGGAATTCTTCGCGCGCTCTGGCCCGATCGTTGCTAGAGAACTGCTCGGTATGACGCTGGTGCGTCGCCTACCGACAGGGGAGCAGTTGCGGGGACGCGTCGTCGAGACGGAGGCGTACCATGGCGTGGATGACAGTGGGAGTCATGCTCGAGCAGGCAAGACGGGGCGGACAGCTATCATGTTCGGCGAGGCAGGACACGCCTATGTGTACCTCATCTACGGCATGTACCACATGCTGAATGTCTCGACAGCTGAGGTCGACATTCCATCGGCAGTGCTCGTCCGCGCAGTGGAGCCGCTTGAGGGCATCGAGATGATGTTGCGCCTGCGTGACGTGAAGCTAAACAATCTGACAAACGGGCCTGGCAAGGTGTGCCAGGCAATGGCCATAGACCGTTCCCTCAATGATGAGGATTTGATTCATAGCCAGGCGCTCTGGTTCGAGCGAGGTGAGTCCATTCCCGACCTACTGGTCGGCACCTCGCCGCGCATCGGCATCGATTACGCCGATGCGGAACACCGGGAGCGACCATGGCGTTTCTTCGAAAAAGGGAATAGGTGGATTTCTAAATGAAGGTTGATATTTTATTTGCTGAAGAGGGGGCACGCGAGGCCGCACGCCGAGGCGCCGTAACAATCATCGTCGATGCACTCCGTGCCAGCGCTACCACGATCACCGCGCTCTCGCTGGGCGCATCGGGCGTCCTGCCCGTGCCCACCGTTGAAGAAGCCAGACACTATGTCGGTCGCCCGCACCACCGCGTGGCAGGGGAGCGGCATGGCGCCAAGTGCGTGGGCTTCGATCATGGCAACTCGCCCACAGAACTACAACAGACCCGTGCTGCGCTGGTAGGCCACACGTTGGTCCTCTCGACGAGCAATGGAACGAAGATGGTGAGTAGCGCCCGCGATGGCGCCGCCGCCGTGCTGATGGGAACAACTCTCAATGCCAAGGCCGTAGCACAAGCCGCCTTCCAACTCTCGATCGAGCTGGAGCGAGAGATCGTCCTTGTCGCCGCCGGGGAGTACGGGGAGCACGCCGAAGAGGATGCCTGCGCTGCCCGCTACATCGCCGGCCACCTTCACACCCTCGGCGCAACGTGCTCCTCGGATGCACTAGTCGAGGAATGCGCACTCACAATCTTCCGAGCCACGCCCAGCGCCGACGAACTGCGGGGGCTAGGATACGAAGCAGATATCGACTTCTGCGCCCAATACGACATCTTCGACATCGCCCCCATCCTTCTCGGCACCCGCTTCGTGCCATTCCGCGGCCAACGCAAAGCCGCTGTGGCATAGCATCACACAAAACCACAGGTGCCCGGCACTTCCAAAGTGCCGGGCGCCTTATCCCTCCTAAATTCTCCGCCTACTCTTCTTCCCGCTCCTGATGAACCATCTGCTTGAGGAGTAGGCGCTTCTGTTCCTGCTCGACTCGTTTCGCGGCGATTCTAGCCTGGCGCCGCGTGTAGTAGATAATCGCCACGGGAAGAACTATTACGGCGATCTGCACGAGGTACGACAACCAGATCGTACGCTCCTGTCCCACCGTATAATCGGGTACCAC
>JALZCF010000364.1 GCA_030863245.1 Chloroflexota bacterium | reverse complement strand
CCACTATACTGCCCGGCTGCCCCTAGCCGCGCCCCAGATCGAAGATGAGGTCGCATTGGATGTGTCTGAGATCATTGGTGTTGAGCAGCAACTTATTCGTACCGGTACGATTAGCCTTGCGATCGTTTCCCTGCTTAGCTCGCTGATTGGCGTTATGCTCGCAAGGCATATCGGCAGACCTCTCTCGGACCTTGCCACCGCGGCATCACGGTTTAGCCAGGGCGATCTGACTTCGCCCATTTCCAGTGAGGCGCAGGTACGAGAGGTGGCGCTGCTGGGGCAGGCGCTAGAGCAGGCTCGAATAGATCTACGCCGCACGCTCGTCGATCTTCAACGGGAGAAAGCGTGGATCCGTCACCTGCTTGAGGCCATCGTAGAGGGCATCGTAACGCTGGATGAGTATGGCTACATCACCTTCTGGAGCAAGGGGGCGGAGCGTATCACGGGGTGGAGCCACAAAGAGGTATTGTATCGCGACATTGACAACGTCTTTCAACCTGCGGAAGCAGAGGAGCCATTCACTTCGCTTATTCCTGACGACGGCGATCGACGCAAAATCACGGTTAGACTCGCGAATGGGGAGGCGGCCGCCCTCAGCGTGACGCGTGCCGGGCTGCAGCCGACAGAGGTTGAGAGCGCACGAATGGCGCTGGTGTTTCGCGACGTGAGCGACGAGGAGGCCCTCCATCGCCTGCTCGGCCACTTCATGGCTAACGTGACCCACGAGTTCCGCACGCCCTTGTCTGCATTGGCTGCCGCAATCGAGCTGCTCTTGGATCAGGCGCCTGAGTTGAGCCAGGAAGAGGTGGAGGAGCTTCTGCTCTCGCTCCACTTAGGCATCCTAAGATTACAAACCTTGGTGGATAATCTCCTGGAAAGTGCTAGCCTCGAGACCAGTCGTTTCCGTGCCTTCCCCCGTCCAACAGAGCTGGGTGAAATTGTTGCCGAGGCCAGCGGTACGATGCAGCCTTTGCTGGAAAAGTATGACCAGCGCCTCGTAGTCGAGCTTCCCACCCCTGTGCCCTTCGTCTACGCTGACCCCCGCCGGACGACCCAGGTTCTGGTCAACCTCCTTTCCAATGCGGCCAAGTACGGTACGGCGGGTACCGATGTAACCATCGCCGCGGAGCACCGGGATGGGAAGGTGCGTGTTACGGTGGCCGATCGGGGCCCAGGGATTTCCGATGCACATCGTGACGGGCTCTTCCGCCGCTTTGTCCACTTCAACACGGATGGTGATGCCTCGCGCTACGGCTCGGGCTTGGGCTTGTGGGTGGTCAAGGCGATCGTCGAGGCACAGGGAGGCGAGGCCGGGGTGGAGGAGCGACCGGGGGGCGGCTCGATCTTCTGGTTCACGTTGCTGACAGCGGAGGAAGCATGAGAATTCTGGTGGTAGATGACGATCGCCTGTTGGCGGACCTGATTTCCTTTACCCTCCGACGGGAGGGATGGGAGGTGCTTCTGGCACACGATGGAGAAACTGCATTGCGACGCTGGCGCGAGGAGATGCCCGATCTCCTCGTGCTAGATGTAAACCTCCCGGACACCGATGGCTTTACCCTCTGCAGGCAAATTCGCTCGGAATCCGATACGCCGATCATCCTGCTCACGGTCCGTGGCGATGAGGATGACATTGTGCACGGTCTCCAGATCGGGGCAGATGACTACATTCCGAAACCTTTCAGCCCGCGCCAGTTGGTCGCCCGCGCCGAGGCGGTCCTGCGCCGCGCGGGGAGATCCGGAGGCGCCGCCATCCGTGAGGTAGGGGATCTCCAATTCGATCCGAGCCGCCGTGAATTACAGCTTCCAGATGGCGAAACCATCCTCCTCAGCTCGCTCGAGAAGGAGCTTCTTGATTACCTGATCATCAATGCTGGTCACGTACTAACCTACGAGGCGATCATCGACCAAGTGTGGGGGCCGGAGGGCGCCACCCGCAGCATGTTGCGGCAGCTTGTCTACCGCCTGCGTAACAAGATCGAAGCCAATCCCTCCAATCCCAAGTATATCCGTACTGTCCCCGGCATCGGCTACGAGTTGATGTCTCATCCCGACCCGTAGTTCATTCCACTCCCCACCGGCGTCCACCGGTGCTTCATTACACGCGCCTTCGAGTCGTAACGACGTTCAGTAGCCAGACAAACAGCACCGCACCGATGAATGCTGTGAGGATGATTGGCAGGTTAAACCCTGTGACCGGATCGATGTTAAATAGGG
>JALZCF010000323.1 GCA_030863245.1 Chloroflexota bacterium | reverse complement strand
GGAGTGGGGAGCGGGGAGCGGGGAGCGGGGAGCGGGGAGCGGGACGGCAAGGATGAGGGATGAAGGATGTAGTGAGTTGTGCTTATGGTGTTTGTGCGCGAAGAAGGCGATTATCGGGGTGCGTGGTGGGGATTGAGGAGGATGAGGGCATTTGATTTCGTGCTCGGTTGGAGGTTTAGGGGAGAGAGGACGTGTGGGCTTGTAGGATGCGTGCCCAGCAGGGTGGGATGGTGGCTGTGAGCTTCCCACTGTGTGCGGTGAAGGTGGCGCGCGGATCAAGTAGATCTACGAGGGAAGTGCCGTGGGGTAGAGGCAGGTCGAGCTGGACCTCCGCGGGCCGGTCAGAGGCATTGAGCATGAGCACGACGTGCTGGTCATGCCAGTGACGGAGGAAGGCGAACTGTACGTGGGCGGTGTGGAGTGGTTGGTAGCGTCCATAGCGTAGGGCGGCGCTTGAGTGGCGGATGCGGGCAAGGCGTTTGATGGCCTGGAGCAGTTCGGGGTGGGGGGCCTGTGAGGCGAGCTGCGGCAGATCGAGGCAGGGACGGAGCGCTCTGTCACTTGAGCGGCTGCGCCTGCCGGGAAGGCCCCACTCGCTGCCATAGTAGAGGCTGGGCACGCCGGGCATGGTAAAGAGGAGGCAGTAGAGCGGGTAGAGGTGGGCCGGGTTGTGCAGGGTGCTGGCGACGCGGTTGACGTCGTGATTGTCGGCAAAGGCGTAGAGGGGCATCTCGCGGTAGAGGCCACCCTCGCCGAACTGGCGGTTCAAGGAACCAGAAATCAGCGCGCAGGGAGCGGCAATAGGCGGCAAGCTCGCGGAGGAAAGGTTTGGGCAACTGGTCGGCGACGTCCAGGCGTAGGCCATCGATGTCAAACTCACGGATCCACATCGCCACGGCCTCGAAGAGATGGGCTTTGACCTGTGGGTTGTGGAGGTTGAGTTTGACCAGCTCGTAGTGGCCATTCCATCCTTCGTAGGTAAAGGGGTCGTCGAAGGGGCTGCGGCCGCCGAAGCTGAGGCCGGCAAACCAGTCGCGGTAGCGTGAAGCCTCACGGTGGTGGCGCACGTCACGGAAGGCCCAGAAGTCGCGTCCCACGTGATGAAACACCCCATCCAGGATCAGCCGGATCCCACGAGCGTGGGCGGCCTGGCTGAGGCGCACGAGCGTGCCGTTGTCACCCAGCCGCCGATCGACCTGGAAATAATCCACCGTGTCGTAGCCGTGCCTGCTCGACTCGAAGAGGGGTCCGAGGTAGAGCGCGTTCACGCCGAGCTCCTCCAGGTGATCGAACCACCCGTGAAGCTTATCCAGACGGGGATGCGGTGCACTAGAAAAGTCATTATTGCCTGGGGCACCGCAGAAACCTAGCGGGTAGATATGGTAAAAGATAGAATCGAAGGCCCAATGTTTCATGGAATAGGTTCCTGACAGAGATGCTTCGCTCTGCTCAGCATGACAAGGGTAGGGTGGCCTGCTCGGGCACGGAGATGCTTCGTTCCACTCAGCATGACAAGGGGGCGAAGTGTCGTTGTAGTATTAATCACTGCGGTTACTGGTAGGTGCCGTAGTTGTGGACGGTGCGAGCCATGAGTTGGATGTTGTGGGGTTGGGCGTGGAAGATTTGGCCGGTGGGGCGGAGGATGTAGCCGCCTCCTTCGGCGGCTGCGTTGATGCAGCGGCGGACTTCGGCGCGTATTTGTTCTTGGTCGTCGCCGGTGAGGAGGCGTTCGTTGAAGCCGCCGAAGAGGCAGACGCGGTTGCCGACGCGCTGTTTGACGTCGGCCAGGTCGAAGTCGCCGGTGCTGGTGGCGGACGTGATGGTCTCCAGGGCGTCGGCGCCGGTGGCGACCATGTCTTCGAGGATAGAGGTGCCGAGGCCGCAGTTGTGGTAGCTCACGAGGAGGCCGGCTTCGTGGGCGGCGGCGACGACTTCTTTGTCGTAGGGTTCGACGAACTCCCGGTAGACGGAGGGGGAGAGGCCGACGCCGACCCAGGTCTCGTTGAGGGAGACGGAATGGATGCGGGTCTCGCCCAAGCGCCTGTACAGTTTGACGAGCCGGTTTGCGACGACGCGCATGAGGCGGTGGACGAATTGGGGGCGGGTGTGAATGTCCTCGGATAGCGCCGAGATGCCGCGCAGCTCGACCGCTTCATCCCATGGGCCCGGCGCGTGGTGCAGCCACCAGGCGCGCTCGCCGACCTTCGCTATCATGCCGTGCAAGGTATCCAGGAGAAGGTACTGGGGGTCTGGCCGGTACTCAAGGAGGTCTAGGTCGGCCTCTTGCTTGATCAGGTGCTCGACGAGCCAGCTACTGTACCCCTCGACGCGATAGGTATAGCTCCCCTCGCCAGCGGGGGTGCGGATGTGGTGCTGTACGGTTCGCGAGACATCGGTGCGATCGACCTCGACAATGGTTTCTTCCCAGTTCTCGTATGCAGGGTCCTGGTAGCGGAAGAGCATGCGCGGCCAGAGCTCGATCTCTCCGATATGCTGGCTGTAGGTGGTGATCATCGGGTCGAGCCCCAGCTCTTCCTGATAGCGCACCAGCGTCCCGACCGGATCGTCGATCCACATCTGGAACAGATCGACCATACGATAGCGCCGGTCGACAAGGGTGCGCAAGAAGGGTAACCCCAGCCAGGCATGGACCGGCACGCGGTCGGGAATGCCGGTGCGGGTGAAGGCGGTGCGGGTGCGTTCTACTACGTCCATCAGGATAGTGTAGCCAGATGTTCCTTGACGCGGAAAATGGTCTCTCATATGATTCAAGTAAGTGTTGTAGTCGACTACCGCTAGGAGAAGATAAGGAGGTTGTGATGAAGGTGGCGGAGCGAACGCGGATGGTGTTTACGCGAAGTGGGATTCCGGACCGGGTGCCGATTCATTCGTGGCTGGGGTTGCCGTTGATACGGGAGTTGAAGCCGAAGGATAAGACGATGTACGAGATGATGGAGTGGTGGATCGAGGACCCGATGGGGAGTATCGTGCAGATGCAGAAGGATCTGGGCCTGGATCCGATGATCACCACCTACAGCCAGCACATCGGGGAGTCGGAGATCTGGCCACGCATGCTCTTCCCGCGTCCTTTGAAGACGGATACGTGGGAGGAGGAGCTCGTCGAGCGGGCGCGCGGGGAGGGGTGGCGGGAGCACCAGCATACGATCCGTACCCCGGATGGCGACCTCGACTACAGTTACCGGACCGAGGATGGCTACGGGACCTCGTCGCAGGACTTCCTGCTCAAGGGCGACAACCCGGAAGAGAAGCTCAAGGCCTTCCGCCACTTTCCCAGCGCGGATCTCTATGATATGAGCATCCTGAAAGGGATGGTGGAGAAGGTGGGCGACGAGGCGTGGTGGCTCCATCATCCGCCGGGTCCCTGGGACATGGCCGCCCAGGTGCGTGGGCTGGTGAACCTGTCGCTGGACATCTACGACCGGCCGGAGTTCGTGCATGAGCTGATGCGCGTGTGCACCGACTGGCTGAAAGGCTTCTACCGACGGCTAGGCGAGACGGGCATCCACTCGATCTCGATGAACGAGACATGGGTGGGGGTGGGGCTGGCACCGAAGGTCTTCCGCGAGTTCATCAAGCCCTACGACGAAGAGTGCGTGCAGGCGGTCCACGAGGCGGGCTACCTGGTCAGCTTCCACAACTGCGGGCGCGGCACGCAGTTTCTGGA
Source organism: Chloroflexota bacterium (assembly GCA_030863245.1). GTDB lineage: Bacteria > Chloroflexota > Anaerolineae > Ardenticatenales > Ardenticatenaceae > JALZCF01. The sequence continues at coordinate 144 of JALZCF010000323.1, read as the reverse complement.
GGATATGGTGGACACGGGCGCGGACGCGTTGGAGACGATCACCTCCAAGAAGACCTCGGGCGACTTCGAGCTGGCGGATGTCAAGCAGCGCGTGGGGGATCGCATCTGCCTATTCGGGGGCTTCAACGAGCATGTGCTCAAGAG
>JALZCF010000281.1 GCA_030863245.1 Chloroflexota bacterium | reverse complement strand
ACCTCAGGTAGTGCACCCTCTTGATAAGCAGCCGCCAGGGCGGCTGCATCGTGCTGCGCGAAGAAATGGGCCGCGTCGGCATCGCTCTTGATGGTGTGAGCTGCATCCCAGAGCACAAGGTCCATCTCGGTGGTAACGTTGTGCGGCAGGCCGCGCGTCAACTCAAGCACCAAGTGTGAGCTCCTCATCGAGGCAGCGAGGTGATTAAGTAGCAGTAGCGGAGCCATGCCTGCCAGGATACGAGGCAACACATGAGGAAGGGCGACAGTGAAAGCCTCGTCGAGCACTGCTTCATACACACCCACTCGCTCGTGCAGGGTGCTTGCATGCACGCTACGAGCCTCTGCCTCGGCCACCTGCTCTTCCAACCGGCGCTGGGCACGGCGTCGGTTGGCATCCGGCCATAACAGCGAGGCAGCGACACGGCCTAGGACTGGCAGCATGACCCGCGCTATATGCCGGATGGTTTCCGTCTGTGGAAGGGTACGGGTTGGCGCCAGCCGCGGGTCATCCCACAGCTGATTGACTACCTGGCCAATGCTGGGCTCGGCGGCCGGCAGCGCTCGGCGTAGTAGCGCACGTCCGAGGCCGTTTCGCAGGGGAGCCGTCAAGTCTGCCCAGAGACGTTCCCCCGCCCGAAAGATGACGCGTTGCGTCTCTATCGTCCTCTCATAGCCGAACAGCCTAGCCGCTCCAGCAAAGGCCGCAGCGATGGTGTCCTGCCCCAAGGGAGTCATCGGATCCAGCATTCCCTGGATGGCGCCAAAGGAGAAGAGTACCCGCAGGGGCTCCATCGGCATGCCGTCGGGTAGGGGGTAAAGAGAGGTGATGGGACGGGACTGCAGCAGGTAGAGCTGCCCCGCGGCCCATGCCCATTCGATATCCTGCGGCGTCCCAAAGAGCTCCGCCACCTGCTGGCCCTGTCGTGCCAGCTCCAGGATGGCGTCATCTGGAAGGGCCTGGCGGTCGGCCGCCTCCACCATAGTGGTGAGCGTACCGCCCCCTTCCTGCCCGTGAATCGCAAGTGCCTTGCTTCCCAGGCGTTTACTCAGGATGCGCTTGTGATACACGTCGACGAGGTAGTGGTCCGGCTCCACCCGGCCTGCGACCAGCGCCTCCCCGAGCCCGAGAGTCGCGTCAATCACCATCTCGGTGCGCTTGCCATTGAGCGGGTTCGCGGTGAAGAGCACACCCGACGCCTCGCTGGGCACCATCTCCTGCACCACGACCGCCAGCGAGACCTCCTCGTGAGGGATACCGTTGCGGGCGCGATACCCGATGGCGCGCGCGGTCCAGAGGCTGCTCCAACAGTTAACGACCGCCTCCTGCAGGGCATCCTGCCCCACGACGTTGAGGAAGGTATCCTGCTGGCCCGCAAAGGACATCTCCGGCAGATCCTCGGCCGTCGCGGAGGAGCGAACGGCAACCGGCGGCATGCCTAGCGCCTGGTAGGCCCTCTGCAACGCGCCGGCAATGGTCGCAGGCATCTTTCCCGCCGCAAAACGGGCGCGAATCGTAGCAGAGATGGATTCGAGGGAGGCTGGGTCATCAGGTGTGCTCTGCCGGACCGCCTTCGAGATGACATCCCCCAGCTCGTTAGCAGCCACGAATGCATCATATGCTTCCGTCGTGACGATGAAGCCGGACGGCACCGGAAAACCGCCGTGCACTAACCGTGCCAGGTTTGCCCCCTTACCCCCAGCCGTAGCCAAGGAAACGGATTCGCTGCTAAACGGGAGAATGATATCTTTGTTCACATTGCCCTCAGTCAACGAATCGCCAGAGGCGTTATAGTTGCTTGTGATAACCATAACGTCTGTCCACAGTAGAGGAGGAAAAGTATATGAATCCTATTCGCATTGTTCAGTTCGGCCTCGGGCCGATCGGTCAGGCCTGTGTTCGGGTCCTCTCACAAAAGGCTGGCGTCCGGGTGGTCGGCGGGCTTGACCTTGCCCCACAGCGGATCGGCAGGGACGTCGGAGAGGTCTGTGGGTTGGAGCGACCTCTTGGCGCTACCATACGCGACGATGCGGAGGCGGCACTTGCCAAGTGGCAGCCCGATGTTGTCCTGCACACGACGCTCTCCTTCCTGGATAGAGTTGAGGAGCAACTGGTCACCATCATCCGCGCTGGCGCTCACGTTGTCTCCTCCACCGAGGAACTGTTCTACCCTTTCGCGCGCGATATGGAATTTTGCCAGCGAATCGACGCGCTCGCAAAGCAGCATGGCGTGTCCGTGGTCGGCACCGGTATCAATCCTGGCTTTGTGATGGATATCCTACCCTTATGTCTGACTGGCGTCTGTACCACAGTTGAGAAGATTGTCGTGACCCGCGTCGTGGACGCCGGCCAGCGGCGAGGCCCCCTGCAACAGAAGGTCGGTGCCGGTATCTCACGGGAGGCATTTGAGCAGCGCCTGGCTTCGGGCGGCTTTGGCCATATTGGTCTTCAAGAATCAGCACACGCCGTCATGGCCACGTTGGGCTGGCCGGTAGATGAGATGGAGGAGCACATCCAACCGGTTATTGCGGAGGAGCGGACGGAAACCGAGCATGTCACCGTCGAAGCACAGGAGGTAGCGGGGCTGCACCAGGTGCTACGTGCGTCAAGCAACGGTGTGGAGCGCCTTGTACTCGAACTGCAGATGTACGTCGGCGCCGAGAGGCCGCACGACAGCGTGGCGATCAGCGGCACTCCCCCACTCTCCGTGCGTATAGAGGGTGGCATATTTGGCGATACGGCCACCATTGGCGCGCTGGTCAACACGATTCCGAAGATCAAGGAGGCGGAACCGGGCTTACGAACGATGATGGAGCTACCGGTTCCCTACGCATTTCTTGGAAATCCACCGGCCTGGTAGTAGTCTGACCCTTCCATTCTGCTGTAACTCCGAGTACAATGTAACCTACTTCATGCTGGATGAGCAAGTAGCTCTTGCGCGGGGCCTACTGCTTGCGCGGTGGCCCTGGCAGTCCCTCCTCATCAAGGAGTTTGATGCGCGATTTTGCGGTCCAGACATTACAGTGGGCCATTGGCGCTTTTTGTGCCTTCAGCGGGGTGACGATGCTGGTCGTCCCCCACCAGTACACGTCGCCTGCCTACAGGATGCTCCAACCCCATTTTGCAGAGTGGGGTGTGGTTTTCCTTCTGGTTGGTGGAGCCTTGCTGGCCGTCGCCGCTTTCAACCCGCGCCGCGCGCTGATCTACGTAGCGCACCTCGCCGTCGGGGCGAGCCTTCTCCTGCTCGCCTACGGGTTCGCCATGACCCGTACCTGGACGGCCACGGTGAACTATACTGTCCTCGGGTTGGGGACGGCCCTTGCACCCCTTCTCGCTCACCACCATGTAACCGTTGCGTTCCCTGAGAGGAGAGACCTATTCGGCGTCCTGATGGGCATTGTCTCCCTGCTCACCGGTTTCCTGCTCCTCCTGGTGGCGGCCGATCGGGTTACCACTGTCTTGCCTTCCCACCTCCTTCTGCTCGCACCATGGTATGGATCAGGATTTGTCCTCGGCGGCATCGCGCTCCTCTACGTTCAACTTCGTCCCTGGAGAAGCTCCTTCAAACTCATCTACGCTGTCCATCTCCTGGCCGCCGCCCCGTTTCTTGCCTGGGTCGCACCTTTGTTGCCTGAGCGCTCTTGGACAGCCATCGCCTTGTACGGGGGACTCGGTGTGATAGTAACGGGGTCGCTACCCTGGCTCGCCCCGCAACTTCACCGCCCCCCGCCCGCCTCCTTACGATTGCGCCTTGCGTTAGCGCTGGCTGTCGTCGCCGCCGTGCCGCTCATTCTTCAGGCAGCCCTTGTAACGGAACGGGAGGAGGAGCTCGCGACCGAACAGGCGCTCGAATGGCAGCAGCGAACGGCCGCGGTGCTGGCGCAGGAGGTCGCCGGCTATGTCGGTCTCCACCTCGCGGCCGTTAGCGCACTTGCCTCCCAACCCGGCCTGATACAGATGGACGCGGACGAGCAGTTGGCCCTGCTTCGCAGCTTCAATCAAGCGTACCCGGATGCTTTCGTCTTTGCCACCTACGACGCTGAGGGCGCTCTCATCGCGCGGAGTGATGAGAGGCCGGGCAGTGCCGTGAGCGACCGCACCGTCTTTCTGGAGGCGCGGGCAAGTGGAAGTCCATCGATAGAGATTCGTCTCGCCCCCTCTACGGAGCAACCGGTTTTCTTTATTGGTGTACCCATTCGCCCGGGAGATGGGACCTTTGCTGGTCTTGCCGTGGTCGGCATCGAATCGACACAGTTGTTTCGCATGGTGACGGGCGCAACGGTGGGGGAGGACAATGAGGTCTACATCGTCGACAGCGAGGGTCACGTGATCGCGCATTCCGACGAAGCGTTGGTCGAGTCCTTCGCCAACATCTCAAGCCTTCCTCCGGTGGCTGCCCTGCTAGGCGGAGATTATCCAGCCGGGGCTTTTCAGTACGGTCCGCCTGAGAACCCAACGCTTGCCGGCTATGCCCTCGTCCCCGAGTTGGCATGGGGCGTGGTGCTGGAGCGCCCCAGCCGCATGGTGCTCGCCAGCATGTACGCCAGTCGTGATTTCGCGTTCACGATACTTCTGTTATTGACATCGGCCGCGTTCCTGGCGGGCCTTCTTGCAGCGACCTGGTTGACCGCACCGCTGAAGGCGCTTGCCCGTGCGCTGAGCCGCTTTGCTGTCGGGGACGAGGCGGTTCCGCTGCCGCGCACGCCCGTTCCGGAGGTCGCGCAGGTGACAAACGCATTTGATGAGTTGCGGCAGCGTCTCCTCCAACGCACGCAGGAGCGGGAACAAGCCCTAGCGGAACTCCGCGAGCAAAACGAGACGATCGAGACGATCAATCACATCGGGCGGTTGTTGGCAGCTGAGCTTGATCTGGAGAAGGTGGTGCAGGCCGTTACCGATGCCGCGACCGAGCTCACCGACGCACAGTTCGGCGCCTTTTTCTACAATGTAATCGATGAGAGCGGCGAAAGCTACAGGTTGTACGCCCTCTCTGGCGTACCACGTGAGGCGTTTGAGCAATTCCCATTGCCTCACAACACGAAGCTCTTCGGTCCTACATTCCGGGGGGAGAGAGTCATCCGGCTGGACGACGTGACACAGTCGCCATATTTCGGCAAGAGTCCTCCCCACTACGGGTTGCCCGCCGGTCACCTCCCCGTAACAAGCTACTTAGCAGTGCCGGTCATCTCTCGTTCCGGAGAGGTGCTGGGCGGGCTCTTCCTGGGTCATGCGGAGGCTGGCATCTTCACCGAGCGGGATGAGCATCTGGTGGAGGGCTTGGCGGCGCAGGCGGCGATTGCGATGGATAACGCTCGACTTTACGAGGAAGCACAACAGGCTGTCCGGCTTCGCGAGCAGTTCCTGGGTGTTGCCTCCCACGAGCTCAAATCCCCTCTCACGACCATCAAGGGCTACACCGACCTGCTCCTGCGTCGCACCGACCACTCCAATGGTAGTAACGGCAGTAGTGAGCAGGCACTCCGGATTTACAGGGTGATCCAGAAGGAAGCGCTGCGGCTCAACGAGATGATCGACCTCCTGTTGGATCTCTCGCACGTTCAATCCGGTCGCTTGCAGTTGGAACGCAAGCCGTTAGATATCGCGGGCCTGGTGCATCAGCTCGTCGAGACTTTGCACCCGACCCTTGAGGAGCATGTCGTGGAAGTGGTCGGCACGGACGAGGTGATCCTCCTTTCGGGCGACCACCTACGTCTTGAGCAGGTGCTGCGCAACCTTATTGCCAATGCTGTAAAGTATAGCCCCGACGGCGGGCGAATTTGCGTGCACCTGCAACGTTTTGACCACCACGTGCGAGTTATCGTTTCCGACCAGGGCATGGGCATAAGCGCCGATGACCTGCCGCACATCTTCGAGCAGTTTTACCGTGCCACCAATTCAGCCCAGCGAGAAATAAGCGGCACGGGATTAGGGCTGTATGTCGTGCGGCACATCGTCGAAGCGCACGGCGGCACCATCGAGGCGACCAGCGAGCCAGGTTTAGGCTCGACCTTCACGGTCACCCTCCCCCTTCTTTAACCCGCTCTCGGCATTCTATCTCCCCCTCAGCCTCACCACAGCTATCCAATGAGAACAGAGTCCCCCGGATTGGGTGGCAAGGCGATTGCTACATTGTAGGCTGTGTAATCATGTATATAGGC
>JALZCF010000255.1 GCA_030863245.1 Chloroflexota bacterium | reverse complement strand
GTCCAGGAGGACATAGCGATCCTGGAGGCACAAGACCTGCCGGAAGACATGCCTGCGGAACTACGTGGTGCGATTGCCTTACTGGGCGATGCCGAGCGTGCGGTAGCCCACGCACTCTTGGCGATCGAGGCGGAGCCAGCACTCGGTGCTGCCCAGGCTGGTCAGGTCGGTGAAGAGGCCGAGCTTGGCGAGGAGACTGAAGTTGGCGAAGAGGCAGAAACCGAGCTTGGCGAGGAGACTGAAGCTGGCGAGGAGACTGAGGCTGGCGAAGAGACCGAGCTTGGCGAAGAGACTGAGGCTGGGGAAGAGACCGAGCTTGGTGACGAGACTGGGGTTGGTGAAGAGGCCCAAACTCCGCCAACGTCAGTAACTGAGCCTGCGCTTCAGGCGACCCTACAGATGCAACCTGCTACGAATATCGTGTTGGGAGTGACCCTTGATCTTCTTGGCACACTCGCGGACGGGCTGGACGACCTTGAATTCTCCGCGGGACAAGCTGCCCAACAAGCAGGTGGAGAAGCGGATATCACCGATGAGCAGGAGCCAGGGGAAGAGGAGGACCAAGGTGAAGCAGTGGGGATCGCTGGTGGTCAGTGTGGCGATCTGGTAGCCTTGGTGAGGACAGCACGACGGGACATCGCGGCAATGACCGGCCGTACTGGCATCGCCGCCGGTCAGTTAGCCACGGCGGCGCAAGACGAGCAAACCAATGCTCTGGATTCCCTGCGCACCAATCATGAAGAGATGCAGCAGGCGCTGCAATGCCTTCTCCAGGCTGAGGTCACGGGGGCCCAGGCAGAGCCAGTAACGCCCACGGAAGAGGAGGCCGGGCTGGAGGCAACGCCGACCGTCACGGAAGAGGTCGAGGAAGAAGAGACTGAGCTAGAGACGCCAGTTGTCACCGAAGAGGCCGAGGAAGAAGAGGCTGGGCTGGAGACGCCGGTAGCCACGGAAGAAGTCGAGGAGGAAGAGACTGGGCTAACAGGAACACCGACTCCCGCCGACGAGGCTGGGGTAGGAGACGTCGGGGCAGTAGGTGCTGGTGCCGAGGTGGTGATCTCGGACATCACCGACAACCCCGAAGAGTTCGTTGGCCAGACAGTGACGGTCCGTGGTGCCGTAGACCAGACGATCGCCTCAAATGCGTTCACAATCGTTGAAGACGAGCTCGTTGGCCAAAATCAGATTCTCGTTCTGATCTCTGGCGAGCTTAGACGTGCCTTAGAAAGCGGAGAAAACGTGCGAGTGAGGGGCACGGTCCGTCAGCTCACGCAGGCCGAGTTCGAGGAGGAGTTCAATCTGGGGGATGAGGAGATCACGGCAGAGTTTGAGGACCAGCCCGTGATTGTGGCCGAATCGGTCCGAACCCAACAATAAACTGGGCTAAGGACTGAAACAACCATCCAGCGGTCTATCCACATGGATAGACCGCTGGCTTTCTTGCTTGCAGCCAAACAGGTGAGACCTAGGATGTTGTCCTACTGCGTGTTACGCCTTACATTTGACGTTTTACGCTATCTACCGCTTACTTCCCTCACTTGCAGTTCACGCACCACACACCACGCACGACGCGAGGGCTAGCTCAAGTAATCACGAAGCTTCCTGGCACGACGAGGATGGCGGAGCTTACGGAGCGCCTGCGCCTCGATCTGACGGATACGCTCACGGGTGACGCCGAACTTGCGTCCTACCTCCTCAAGAGTATGGGTGCGGCCACCACGCAGGCCAAAGCGCAGTTGCAGGATCCGCCCCTCGCGAGCGGAGAGCGAACTCATGATATCGGCCATCTGCTCACGAAGTAGTTCGTGGGCGACAGCCTCTGTCGGATGAAGCGAGCGATCGTCCACGATGAAATCGGCAAGCTGCGTATCTTGCTCCTCGCCGACCGGCATCTCCAAGGAGAGCGGGTGTTGGGAGATTTTGATCAACTGCTCGACCTGCTTGCACGTCATTTCCAATACCTCAGCTAACTCCTCCACCGTCGGCTCCCGCCCGAGTGCCTGGCCCACCTCCCGCCGTGCCCGCGTCAAGCGATTGAGCCGCTCACACATGTGGACCGGAACACGAATGGTACGACCTTGGTCGGCGATGGCGCGGATGACGGCCTGCCGAATCCACCACGTAGCATAGGTACTAAACTTGTAGCCGCGCGTGTAATCAAATTTCTCGACCGCACGCATCAATCCGATGTTGCCCTCTTGGATCAAGTCGAGAAACGCCACACCACGGCTAGAGTACTTCTTCGCGATGGAGATGACGAGGCGGAAGTTTGCCTTGATAAGGTGCTGGCGCGCCAGTTCCCCCTGGCGAATGCACCGTTGAAGGGTTTGCCACATCTCCTCATCCATCGTCTCCGAGGAATGGCCTGCAACTTGCTCCTCAGCAAAACGACCTCGTTTCATGGTGGCGGCGAGTTCCACTTCCTCTTCGGCTGTGAGCAGAGGGATGGCCGACACTTCCCGGAGGTAGAGCTCTATAGGGTCATCTACCTTAATGTTACTGAGATCGGAGGTGGGTAACTCCCGCTCGTGGGGTGCGGGGCGCAAGGAGACACCTTCCTTTTGAAGGTATTGGGTCAGCTTCTCGCGAAGGTAAGGGTTCTCTGCTATGTTGGGGTAAAGCTCGATCAGATCGCGTTCCGACAGGTATCCTTGCTCTTCGCCATACATGACCAACTGCTGCACGACGTCGGATGAGAGATGCTGCTCCATGATAATCGTTGTCCTCTCAGGGGGGAGCGACGTGGGCCAATGTTGTTTTGTTAAGCGACGTGGAAACACCACTAAGGCTACTGCGTGTCAGGGGGCAGTAAGATTGTACGCCAGCTGTTCCTTGCACAATGTAAGCGTTCTTTATGGAACCAAGCTCTGGACAAAACGCAGGATGTGAGGGCGACATAAAGTGGTTGAAACAAGAGGAGTATAACAGGTTTCAGAGCAGAATTCAAGGGGTTTTTTCACAATTTGATTGCGAATTTTCAACAGCGAGTTTACAGACGTGGCGGAAGCCAGATTCGGTACCAAATCAGGAGAGAAAAGTGGACGACGAAAAGAAGGACGGACCGATAGAGTTCATCAAGCAGATGTTCGACGAGGCGGAAAACAGTGATCCCCAGGAGATGCGCGCCCAGCAGGAGGAGCGGACGGAGGGCGAAGCCGCGCGCCAGGATCGGGTGGATGAGAGGGGTGACGCGGTCGAGATTCCGGAGGTCTTACCGATCCTGCCACTGCGGAACACCGTGGTGTATCCCCAAACGGTGCTGCCACTGAGTGCGGATCAGCCGCGTTCAATTCGGTTGGTGGATGCGGTAGTGTCGGGCAACCGGCTGCTCGGTCTGGTAACAATGACCGATGCTGAGATTGAGGTGCCTGGCCCAGAGGATGTGTATCGCACCGGCACGGTCGCGCTCGTGCACCGGCTGCTACGGGCGCCGGATGGCAGTGTGCGGTTGATTATCCAGGGGCTCAAGCGCTTCCGCATTGTGGAGTGGGTGGCGGAGGAACCATACCTCCAGGCACGTATCCAGCTCGACCCGGAACGGTTGGAGCAGAATGTCGAACTGGAGGCCCTAACACGAAACTTGCTAGAACTCTTCCAGCGCTATGTGAATCTGACGCCCCATCTGCCCGACGAGCTGCTGCTGGCGGCGAGTAACGCGGATGACCCCCTTCAGCTGGCCTACCTGATAGCGACCTCCGCCCGCATGGACATACCGGTCGCGCAGGAGATCTTGGAGGCGGACGATACCGCCGAGAAACTGCGCCGCCTGACGCGCGTGCTCAATCGCGAGCTGGAGGTGCTGGAGCTGGGCCAAAAGATCCAGACCGAGGCGCAGGGCGAGATGGAACGCATGCAGCGTGAATTCTACCTGCGTGAACAGATGAAGGCCATCCAGAAAGAGCTAGGCGAGCGGGATGAAGAGGCGCTCGTGGAGGATCTGCGCGAGCGCGTGCTGGCGCGTGGGATGAGCGAGGAGGCGGAGCAGCAGGCGCTGCGTGAGCTGGATCGGATGGAGAAGATGCCGCCACAGGCCGCCGAGTACTCCGTCATCAAGAGCTACATCGATTGGCTGCTCGAGATTCCGTGGACCGAGGTCACGCAGGACAACCTCGACATCAAGCATGCGCGCGAGGTGCTCGACGCGGACCATTATGACCTGGAAGATGTGAAGGATCGCATCATCGAGTACCTCTCGGTACGGAAGCTGGCGCGGGAGCGGTTCCCTGATTCGCAGCCGGGCGTGGTAGGGGATGTGGAGCTGGAGGAGTCCGGGTACGAGTCGCGCGATCCCTCGCCCGGCACGGAGGGGCCCGGCGAGATGCCGGAGCCCACGGAGGAGGTGGCAGGCGTGCCAACGCCTGGAACGGGCGCGATCCTCTGCTTGGTTGGCCCGCCTGGCGTCGGAAAGACGAGTCTGGGTCGCTCCATTGCCCGCGCGCTCGGACGAAAGTTTACCCGCATGAGTCTGGGCGGTATGCGTGACGAGGCGGAACTCCGCGGTCACCGCCGGACCTACATCGGGGCGATGCCGGGGCGCATCATGCAGGCGCTCAAGCGGGAGGGCACGCGCAACCCCGTCTTCATGCTCGACGAGATCGATAAGCTCGGGCGGGATTTCCGTGGCGACCCCACCTCGGCGCTGTTGGAGATTCTCGACCCGCAGCAGAACAACACGTTCCGCGACCATTACCTGGACGTGGACTTCGATCTCTCGGCTGTCATGTTCGTCGCGACGGCGAACCAGTTGGAGCCCATCCCGCCCCCCCTCTTGGATCGCATGGAGATCATCCGTCTGGATGGCTACACCGACCGCGAGAAGCTCCACATCGCGCGTGGCTACCTGATCCCGAGACAGATGGAGGCCAACGCGCTCCGCGAGGATGAGATCCGCTTCACCGACGACGCGCTCCTGCGCATCATCCACGACTACACCCGTGAGTCGGGCGTGCGTAACCTGGAGCGGGAAATCGGTTCTGTCATGCGCAAGGTAGCGACGCGGGCCGCACGCGGCGAGCTGGATGGTACGGTGGAGATTGTCGCGGACAACGTCCCTGACTACCTAGGCAAGCAGAGGTTCTTCGCCGAGGTACGGGAGCGTACCGAGATTCCAGGCGTTGCGACGGCCCTCGCCGCCACCGCGGTCGGTGGCGATATCC
>JALZCF010000674.1 GCA_030863245.1 Chloroflexota bacterium | reverse complement strand
CCCTCATCAAAGATGGGTGGATCATAACGGATGATCCGTTGTATCTCTCCTTCGGTGACGTAAACTTGTATGTCGACCTCGGTGCAGAAAAGATGCTCGCCGCGCAAAAGGGAGAGCAGCAAATTGCCGTGGAAGTCAAGGGATTCGCCGGCCCTTCAGTGGTGACCGAGTTTCATCAGGCAGTTGGGCAGTTTCTCAACTATCGATTAGCTCTCACGCACGAGATGCCGTAGCGGGTCTGGTACCTTGCCGTGCCAAAGGATACCTACCACAGTTTCTTTACACTGCGCTTCACAGAAGCCGTCGTTGAGCAGTTTGAGATCATACTGCTCGTGTACGACATTCAAGGGGAGGTGATTGTGCAATGGATAGAGTGACACAGTACCGAGCTTATATTCAGCGCCTGCTTGAAGAGTACGCGCACTACAAGCCCTCCTATGGCGACCTGGAAGTGCAGACGCTGTTTGATCAGGAACGGGATCACTATCAACTATGCACCGTAGGGTGGCATGATGATCGACGAGTCCACGGCTGTGTGCTGCATCTTGACATCAAGGATGGTAAGATCTGGATCCAACATGACGGGACAGAGATCGGCATTGCGAACGAACTTGTCGAGTTGGGCGTTCCCAAAGAGGATATTGTCTTAGCCTTCCACGCGCCCTATAAACGTCCCTACACCGGCTTCGCTGTGAACTGAACTAAGGGCCATGCGAGGAGTGGGCGCGGCCGACCAACAGGGCCCGCATTGTCAAAGCGTTTCACGAGCGCACTACTGTCCAGATAGTAATGCGCCACCTAGCGCCGTTCCTCGATGATGGTTTGAGACAGGGGTTCTCCCTCCACCATGATCGGTGTGAAATCCTCCTCGCCCTCACCTGAGGTAGGCGTGCTGTTTTGCGCCACCACCAGCCCCAGCTCTGCTAGCATCTCCCAGTAGGCGTCTTCTCCTGGTGTCGCCTCGTCCGGGATGATCACCTCGACCACGGTATTGGGGGAGAGGGAAATCGCCTCCAGCAGAACCACCTTCTCGCCATCATAGATGCCTTTGATCCGCATAGCGACTCCTCAGCTCTCTCTTTTCAATATCACTTGTAGGCAGGTGTCGAACATAGACACAGTTATCCGATTATACCTTACTCGTCGGCTAAGTCGATGGAGGGTTGGCCAGCTGCTATAATTGATCCCACAGCTCTCGTACAACGGGAGGGCAAGGCTGAAGAATTTATGCAGACAGGAGCGTCAAATGAAACACCAACGAATCCCAGCTATCTACGAAGGCGGCGTGCTCAAGCCGCTAGAGCCCTTGGACCTAGCTGATCACCAGACCGTCTACCTCTCCATCGAGACAAAGGGGCGCAATGCCTCGGTGGTGCAACATGCAACGCAATATCTGGCTACTCACAAAAGGGAAGATGGGTCAAACCGATAGCCAAGCAGGGCTATCTACAGGGGTTGAAGTTACGGTATAATCAAGTGACTTTGGCACGGGCGAAGGAGGTCAGCGGAGATGGGCAACAACGAGTATCATCGCGACAGAGTCAGCGGTCCAGGACTCGAAACTATGACTCCACTTAGACGAGAATTGCTGGTGAAAATCGAGGCGCTTCCCGAAGATTATTTAGCGAAGGTATTCGAGTATGTAAGCTTTTTGGAATGGCAGAAACGTACGGGTCAGGACGAAGATGTGGAAGCAGCAGACTTAACGGCAGACTTAACGAATGAGCCTGCTAACAATCCTCTACTTGGTCTGATCGGTAAAGGCTCCTACGAACCCGTTGCCGACAAAGTCGATGAGGAATTGTATGGCACCTAGGATCTTCATGGACACGTGGGGTTGGATTACACTACATAACGTGAAAGAGCCCCGACATCCGGAAGTGCAAGCGTACTTCCGACGTTTCGTGTCCACAAGAGGGGTCGTCATTACTAGCGACTATGTACTTGATGAAACGTACACAGGCATCTTCAGATGGTCACACTTTTCGAAAGCTGAAGAATTAATGTTGCTGATCTCGGAAGCGGTAGCAAAGGGCTTCCTCGTCGTTGAGTGGGTTACACCTGAACGCTTTGCACGTACGGAGCAACTACGTCTTCAGCTTCAGGATAAGCCTCGGATTTCGTTCACTGATCTCTCGTCGATGGTCATTATGGAAGAACTCCATATCACAGAGGTCGTTACTGAGGATGCGCATTTTACTCATGTGGGCAAGGCGTTTCAGCTTGTTCCGTAAGTCGCTTCTTATTAGGTCGGCGAGCTCCACCTCGCGAGGGAATGGTGTGACAGTCCCTTGCGGGGGCGTGCGGGCCGCCCCGGGATAAATCCACGGGGCTCAAATACCAAGCCACCTAAAGGGGCTGGAAGGGGCGGAATAGCGTGTAGGAGTGTGATGGTGTGGGGTGTGGGAGTGTCACGGCTAACGAATGACGCCATAGCCGTTTTCATCCTTCCTCCTTCCTCCTTCATCCTTGCCGTTCTCATCCTTCATCCTTCCATGCGGGGGTAGCTGGCTGGCGCGATCCGCCGGGCGATCAATCGCCCGGCTACATGCGAGGCGCCCCATCAATGGGGCTTTACGGCCAAAAGTAGCCGGATTGCTCCGGCGCTGCTCAGGTGGCCCCAGTACTTCCTGGGAGAGGTTATGTTCGAGGATCTTGACACCGTAAGGTGGGCACGCCTGCACCGTGCGTAAGGGGAGGCTAGTGATGTGCCAGCCATGTTGCGTGCGTTGCTCTCTCTCCCCTCAACCCCGATCCCGCTGGCGTGGCGCAGCTCCTCTGTGAGATGGCAGAGGGGGCGTCGTACTCAGTGGCGTTGGCCTTGGTCGGGGAGGGCGATGCAACTAGCGGTTGCGACCCTCGTTGCTGTGCGGAGGGTATTCCTCCGGTTCCGGATAGACGTTACATTTAGCCTACCACCAAGGGTGGACCGCCTGCCCATGCTGGTCCACCCAGCCACGCTGGCGCACCCGACCACGCCGGGCCTCCTGCCCACGCAGGTCCCAACGCGAAGCGCAGCAAGTAGGCCGGGGAGCGGAACGGTGGGTAGGTCATCTGAGCGCGTGTGAGGTGCTTTGTGCTATACTGGGGTAATTATAAGCGAGGCTAGCTGGAGGACGGGAGATGAATATGTATGCGGTTGAGTTTCAGACCGTTATCAAGGATGGTGTGATTGAAGTTCCGGCTGAGTATCGAGACCGGTTCCATAAGCAGGTGCGCGTGATTTTGTTAACGCCCGAGCAGAATTATGCGGCCCCGAACTTGATCGACCGCCTGCTGGAACACCCCTTGCCCATCAAGGACTTCCGCCCCCTCGGGCGAGACGAAGTGTATGAGCGCTAGCGAGCCAATCACCTGCTTCATCGATACCAATGTGTGGCTGTATGCCTTTATCGAGGGCGACGACGTAGTGAAACACAGCACTGCGCGCGAGCTGATCCATCGATCTGAACCCGTTATCAGCACGCAAGTCATCAACGAAGTTTGCGTGAATCTCCTGCGTAAAACTGATACGACTGAGGAGCAGATCGAGGAACTCGTTCATGGGTTTTACGAGAAGTACCGAGTCATTGAACCGACTCGAAGTATTCTCGTGGGTGGGTCACAGTTGAGGCAGCGCTATTCGCTCTCGTTCTGGGATGGTCTTATCATTTCTAGTGCGCTGCACGGCGGCGTGTCCATCCTATATTCAGAAGATATGCAAGATGGACTACTAGTCGAGGGGAGACTGCAAATCATCAATCCTTTCGTGCCACGCGAATCTTCGGGATCAACCTCTAACTGATGACTCGATCCGCTCCTTCATGTGAGGAGCGGAGAGTGGGGAGCGCAACGGCTGCGGGGGTGTGGTGGTGTGAGGGTGTAACGGCTAACGAATGATGCCGTGGCCGTTTTTCATCCTTCCTCCTTCATCCTTCATCCTTTCAAACACCGGAGGAGTATTGACGGCAACGATTGCAGAGCAGTGGATTGAACAGGGCGTGGAGCAGGGACGGCAGCAGGGACTGGAGCGGGGACTGGAGCAGGGGCTGGAGCGGGGACGGCGCGAAGGGCTGCTGAAGGGCATCGCGTTGGGCTTGGAGCTGCGCTTCGGCGAGACGGGCGGCCGCCTCTTGCCAGAGATTAGCACCATCGAGGAGGTGGCGCGGTTGGAAGCGATCCACGACGCCTTACGCACCGTCGACGACCTGGAGGCGCTACGCCAGCTCTACCAGTAGCGTGCGGCTGTCCTCGTCCCCCTACGCTATGCAATCCACCCGCCTCAATGAGGCAGCACGAAGGATGAGTCAACGAATGACGCCATAGCCGTTTTCATCCTTCCTCCTTCCTCCTTCATCCTTGCCGTTTCACCCCCACACGCCGTTCCCCTAACTCTCCAGCTACCATTTCTGATTAACCGTGAGTACTATGGATAAGCAACAGGGACGGTGGTAGTCTGATAACAGCTGTGGAGCGGAGTGCGGAACAGTTGCTGGGTCGTGCAGAGCGCTCTTGAGGTGCTTTGTGCTATACTAGGGTACTTACAAGCGAGGTTCGTATGAGGATGGGAGATGACCATACCCTTACCCTATACTTGCTAATCGACAGTTACCATGGGAGCAACGTTGCACAGACCTGGGAGGAGGTGGGGGTGAATCAAACGCGAATGAGTGACCTATGGGGCGATTTGTTGATTGGGGCGGCGCTCGGGTTGCTAGTTGCGGCGCTCTTGATAGAACGAGAGCGGCGGCATGTTGTGGAAGCGGCGTACCTGGAGCGACTAGAAGCCTTGGAGGATTCGCTGGAGGCACGGGCCGCTTATGAAGAATGGAAGCGCGATCCGTCCGTTGCTCGTCCGTATGGCGAGATACGCGACGAACTCGTAGCCGAGGGTCTGCTCGAGTGGAGCGAGGTTGCCGCAGCGGTATGAGGTACGCCTGCATCGCAAGGCCGAGAAAGCGCTTCGTCGGCTGCCTCAAGATGTATTGAGGCGCGTGGACGCGATCTTGCGGTCACTCGCGACTGACCCG
>JALZCF010000160.1 GCA_030863245.1 Chloroflexota bacterium | reverse complement strand
GGGTGTAAGGCTCAAAAGGCTGGGGGTTGCCGAAAATCTGGAACAACCCAAACCCGGCGAGCACCAGCAGAATAAAGACCTTGATACTCGTGACGATGTTCCCCACGAGACCCGTTTCGGAGGAGCCGCGGAAGTTGATGTAGGTGAAGAGCAACACGATCAGCACGCCGATTCCAACCGCCCACCAGTGACGATGCGCCAACGGTCCGAAGCCCATCTGGATCAACTCAGCCACAAAGGAACCAAAGCCGAGTGCGTAGAGCGAGCAGGCAACGGCGTGCGCGAACCAACTCAACCAGCCAGAGAGAAAGCCGAACGCATTGCTCATCCCCTGCTTGACCCAGAGATAGCCGCCGCCCGCCTCCGGGAAGCAACTGCCCAACTCGGCATAGGCGGAGCCGATAATCATCGCGATGACCCCATTCAGGAAGAAGGCCAGGATAAGGCCGGGGCCTGCCTGCCCCGCCGCGATGCCCGTGAGCACAAAGATACCCGCGCCGATCATTGCGCCAACGCCGATCATCGTCACATCCAGCAGACCCAGGTCGCGACTAAGACTGACGTGGGTGCCGCCTCTTTCCTCGACCACCTGAACCTCTCCCTCCCGAGTAGGAACCTCTGTTACATCTGCCATCGAAACCCCTCTTTCGGAAACCTCTGCTAACTAATCAATATTCATAAAGCCTCATGATAATAGAGTATCAAGCGTTTGACAGCAAGGAGTAGTTCAAGGCTTCCTCTACCACTCGCAGCGCCCCTCGATGCTCCTCTTTAGTGATCACTGCCGTTCGGTGTTCTGTCGGATGACCGAAACCTCTCCACTCCGCTCTAGGTAGGCTGATTTCACCTCGTCCAGCTCTTCCACCCCTTTGCTACGTAGGGCTTCAAGTAAATCATTCTTGTCGATTTTGCTAGCACGCATAGCGTCCCATTGAATTTCCCCCTCTTCCACGAGCACATATTCGCTTCCCTTGATGAGATCGCCGAAGCGGTCGAACTGGAACGCCAGCGAGGCAAGGAGCCAGTGCATGAGGACGAGGGTGAAGGTCGCCGCGATAGTTTCGGTGAAGCGTGCTGACCCGTTGATGCCGCGACTGAGCACAGCGCCCACAATGATCGCCATCAAGAGGTCAAGGGCACTGTAGCGACCGTAGAAGCGCCGCTTGCCAAGGCGAACGACCACGACGCCGATGATAAAGACGATCGCAGCGCGCACCATCATCTGGCCGATGGCCCGCTCGGGGCCAAGCCGATCGCCGCCGATCGCCCAAAAGAAGAAATCCACGAACTCCTGCATTCTGCCCCTCCTGCCCTATTGTATGAGATCGTGTCGGTAGCTAACAAGACCGTGTGTCACACTGCGCACCTTGCTGTGATAACGATATATTATAAGCGTGCTTCGGATTGCCTATTAGCTGTCTAGAGTGCCCGCCTGTTTTTCAGCTCTCGCGAAAGGGATAGATAGCAGAACGACATCGTGTCCCGTTCATGCTAACCAGGCAGGCGTCGCGGCAGGTAGCGGCTGGGGACCGAGAGGAGGGAGGCGAAGAGCAGGAGGACGGGGATGATCTCCAGGCGACCCATCCACATGAAGAGGATCAGGACTACCTTACCCGGCCAGGCGAGGGCCGGATGCGTGATCCCCGTCGAGAGACCAACGCTGCCCAGGGCCGAGCTCGTCTCGAAGATCACCTCACTAAGGGAGTAGGTGTCGGGGACGATGTGGAGAAGGATCAGGGTGCCGATTCCGATGAGCGTGACCCAGGTGATTGCGAGTACGCCCGCCGATTCCACGCGGCGGCTTGCTTCCAACTCCGTCAGGTATTCGTCTCCCAGATGGTACGTCAGTACCTCCTGTGGCTGGCTGATGAGGCGGCGAAAGCGCCAGTACAAACCCTTGACGAGTGTGACGACACGCAGCAGTTTGAGTCCCCCAGCGGTTGAACCCGCTGCCCCACCGATGATCATCGCTCCACTTAGTAGCAACTGGGCAGCCGTGTTCCATTGTCCGAGATCGGCGGTGCTGAAGCCACAGGTGCCCAGTGCCGACACCCATTGGAAGAGGCTTGCTAGCCAGCGCGGCTCATCAGCCGATTCACCCCTGCCGATCTCGAAGTAGAGTAGGAGCGTGCCTACCACCAAGAGAAACAACAGGGCGCGCGGCTGTATCTCCTCCCAGAATGTGTGGAAGTTGCGCTCGCGCAGGAGCTCGTGGTGGGCCGCAAAACTGATCGCGCCCACGGTCATAATGAGGATGACGACGATCTGCACCTGTGGAGGGTATGCCCCGATGCTGTTATCGGTGATCGTGAAACCACCGGTAGAGATGCCTGTCAATCCGTGGTTGATGGCAGCCCACCAATCCAACCCGACCAGCCGTAGGGCCACGATGCTCACGGCCGTGTAAGCGAGGTAGATCCACCAGATAGCCCGCACGCTGTTGCTGATGGACGGCCAGATCCGGCGCTCCCGTGCCTCCGCATAGAAGAGATAACGCGGGTCGGAGGGCATGAGTACGGCGAGCATCAGCACGATGACGCCAACGCCACCGACCCACTCCATAAAAGAACGCCACCATTGTAAACTCCGCGGCAACTCACTAGGCCGTAGCGCCACCGTCAGGCCAGTGCTCGTGTAACCGGAGAAGGCCTCAAAGAGAGCGTTCAACGGGTATTGAAAGGCGAGCACGGTCTCAGAGACGAGTGGATCGGCTGCCAACCGATTCGCGATGAGAAAGATGGGGATCGCGCCGAGTAGCGGGATGACCGCCCAACCGAGGGCCGCCGTGATCATCGCATGGGGGAGGCGCATCGATTCGGCCTCGTGGAAGTAGCGGAAGAGTGCCTGGCCTAGAAGCAGCGAGAGCACGGCCAGTAGTAGGAAAGGCACGATCGCATAGGATTCGTCGAACAGTAGGGGAATCGGGAGGGAGGCCAGCGCCATCAGGCCGGGAATGTGGATGAGCAGCCCAAGATCGCGTAAGATCCTTCTTGTGAACCTGATCACGTTCCTAAACTCATTCTGTGAACAAGGCTAGCTCTTCATCATCCAACTCGCAGGGTGAGAACACGGTGAGTCGGTCGCCTGCCCGGAGGGTAGTGTTCGCAGACGGGCGCTGGCTCTGGCCGTCTCGGTTCAAAGAAACGATGATGACGTCCTGGAGCCGCTCCACCTGCGCCACCTCAGCAACCCGCCGACCGACGAGAGGGGAGCTTTCAGAGAGGATAAGGTAGGATATCTGCGCGTCCTCCTGCAACGGTATCACATCCTCGACGATGGGGTGGCGCAGCAGCTCGTACAGTTTCTGGGCGATGAACCGCTCGGGGCCGACCAGTACCTCGCAATCAAAGTTCTGGAATAGCTGCTCGTGTTTCGGATCGGAGACGATACTGATTACCAGTTCGATATCATACTGCTGGGCTAACACCACTGCCATCAGGTTCGCCGCGTCGTCTCGCGTGACGGCGATCAGGGCATCCGCTCGCCGCGCGTTCGCCTCCTCCAAAATATCACCCTTCGTGATGCTTGCGTTAAGCACCATGGCATCAAAGGCACGGGATGCCTCCTTCGCCCGCTGCTCATCCTCTTCAATCAAAACCACATTGTGATTCTCTTGGAGTGCGATGTCTGTGAGTGCACAGCCCAGTGG
>JALZCF010000131.1 GCA_030863245.1 Chloroflexota bacterium | reverse complement strand
AATCCTTGAGGAAGTGCCGCAGCAGTAACGTTCAAAGTTCGCAGGGGCTTGATTAATCAAGCCCGTAGCGTTCTTCATTGGTCGTTCGTCGCTCACTGCTCTTATATCTTATAGTATTATTATGTTGCGTCCGAGTTAGCCATTGCGACCGCAGAAGCTCACGCTGGAACTCGCCTACCTGAGCTTGTGCCTGGTGCCTCAAGAGAAGATAACTAATGACACCTGATTTTTTATCTGTGATCCGTGATCCTGCCAGGTTAACTGCTCTACGGCGCTTAGCGCTCCTGGATAGTCCTACAGAGGAAGCATTTGACCGGCTGGCTCGGCTGGCTGTCAAAATCCTAAAGGTTCCCGTAGCATTGGTCTCCTTCGTGGATGAGGAGCGGCAGTTTTTTATGAGCTGTGTAGGGCTTCCAGAGCCGTGGGCCACGCAGCGTGAGACTCCGCTCTCCCACTCGTTCTGCCAACATGCCGTCACCTCAGGAGAGCCATTTATTGTCGAGGATGCACATAACCATCAGTTGGTACGTGACAATCTAGCGATTCCCGATCTGGGTGTTGTGGCATACGCCGGCATCCCATTGATCATATCCGGAGGCTATGCACTTGGAGCTCTTTGTGCGATCGACTCGAAACCAAGGACGTGGACTGAGGATGAATTAGCCACCCTCCAGGAACTAGCCGCCTTGGTGATGACAGAGATCGAGCTGCGGAGCGAGATTATCGAGCGCAAGCGGATGGAGGAAGAACGTGTCCAGCTCCTTGAGTCAGAGCGCGCTGCTCGTGCCCAAGCCGAGGCCGCGCTACGCGCCCGGGACGAGTTCCTCTTAGTTGCTGCCCATGAGCTTAAGAATCCCGTGACGTCCTTGATCGGGTACACTCAGTTACTGCAGCGCCGCGCCGAGCGAGAGGATTTGGGGAACCCTCGCAACCGGCAGGTATTGAATGTTCTTTCCAGTCAAGTGCGTCGTCTGCACCGCTTGACACTCTCGCTGTTCGATCTCTCCCAGCTTGCAACCGGGCAGTTCACGATTGAGAATAGCTTAGTAGACCTCACAGACCTCACCCGGCGGCTTGTGGAGGAGACACGGCTGGCATTAAGTCAACACACATTGGAGTTCAGCCGCCCCTCTGAGCCGATTTTGGTCGAAGGCGATGAACTACGCCTAGAACAGGTGCTTTATAACCTACTACAGAACGCGATCAAGTATAGTCCTAACGGTGGGTTGATCCATGTACAGATCGAGATGCGCGATGAGTGGGTCTATCTATCTATCAGCGACCAGGGGATTGGCATTCCCGCCGAGACACTTCCACATCTCTTTGAGCGCTTCTATCGAGCGCCGAATGTAGGGTCCCAGCATATTGGCGGGATGGGGCTAGGACTCTATGTGGTTAAGGAGATCATCTCACTGCATCGGGGCATAGTAGAGGTGAAGAGTATCGAAGGGGAGGGAACAACGGTGACGGTTGCTCTCCCACTGCACCATGTGCCGAAGAGCCTCCAGCCGGCTGTCTCTAGCTCGGAGCCTGCCACACTTTAAGGTAGGCAGAGTGGCGCCAGACACGTGGCAATCTCGATCCGTTTGTTGTAGAAGGCGATGCGGGTACTATCGAGCTAGACCCTTATCAGGACGATCGCATCATCATTACGACAGCCAGTGGCACGGAAGAGCAGCCGGCACACCAGGGGTGAACGATCGTTGGCTGAATTGATTCGCGAGCCGATTGGTCTGCGTGTGCTACTACGCGCCATCCGGCCCGTGGACCGCGAGCCTTTTCTGCTGTGGCGGGCAGATCCACAAGTCGAGATCGATGCTCTGATCGAGGCAGGTCAGGCCGAGGATCAAGCCGCGCTCTGGGCTGCCCTGCTGCGGTGGAGCGAGGCGGAAGCAGCCGCGACAGCGTTAGCCGAGCAGGGCTGGATAGTTACTCTACATGGCGTGCGTGTGATTGCCCTGACACAGGCTGTCACGATCCTACGGCCACCAGCAGACGAGCAAGGAATAACCCTTGCTGTCGGCGGCGTAACGCTGCGTGCTGTACCAGAAGGGCTAGGGCAGGATGAGGAAAAGCTTGTACGCATGCTTGCCTTTCTTGATGAAGAAGCATGACCTCCGCCTACGGTGTTTTCAACAGTTCCTCATGCGCCTGCAGCTCACCACTATAAGATGAAAAAGACAGCCCCCCAGCTTAACGGCCATCATCGAAACGCTGCAGGTAGGCTTCGGCCTCGCTGACGAGCGTGCGTGAGCCGATGAAGAGCGGGGTGCGCTGGTGCAACTCCTCAGGCACGATCTCAAGGATTGCCTGGCGTCCATCAGAGGCCGCACCTCCGGCTTGCTCAGCTAGGAAGGCCATCGGCGCAGCCTCGTAGATCAGCCGCAACTTACCATTTGGCAGCTTCGGGTCTTTCGTGTCACGCGGATAGTAGAAGATGCCGCCTTCTAACAGGTTGCGATGAAAATCGGCCGCGAACGAGCCGATGTATCGGCTCGAGAGCGGTTTGCTAGGGCGCTCGTCATCCAGCCCTTGGAGCCAGGTCGTAAAGGCCCGCACCCCATCGCTCCAGTACCGCTGCAATCCTTGGTTAGCGCTGTAGTATTTTGGCGGCTCTGGAATGCAAATATTGGCATGCGAGAGCAGAAACTCACCCAGGCTCGGCTCGAGCGTA
The DNA here is from genome assembly GCA_030863245.1 of Chloroflexota bacterium. Classification (GTDB taxonomy): domain Bacteria; phylum Chloroflexota; class Anaerolineae; order Ardenticatenales; family Ardenticatenaceae; genus JALZCF01. The sequence goes on along the minus strand of JALZCF010000131.1, from coordinate 1,766 downwards.
AAGGCGTGCACACCGTCGCCGGCAGAGTAGATCAGCATGGTACTGGGTCCGTAGAGCACGTACCCAGCGGCGACGAGGTTGCGACCGGGCTGGAGCACGTCCACAAGGGAACCGGGTGCACTGCGGGTCAGGCGGCGGTAGATCCCAAAGATGGTAGCGATCCCAACATTGACATCTGTGTTGGAAGATCCATCGAGCGGGTCGAAGACCAGGGCATACTTACTGCTTGTCGCTTCAACAGGAATAACGTCATCTTCCTCCTCCGATACAATCACGCCGACTCGGCCAGCCGCCGTCATAATACTGACCAGCGTATCGTTAGCATAAACATCCAGCTTCTTCTGCTGCTCACCCTGAACGTTAGTGCCGCCCGCCAGGCCCAATATCTCGGTCAAGCCGGCATGGTTGACCTCGCGAGCAATGAACTTGGCAGCTAGCACAATGTCATAGAGTAGATTCGAGAGTTCACCAGTCGCGCCGGGATGCCTCAACTGGCTTTCTGAAATATGGCGATCGATAGTCATGATCTCCTGCACCGGCATATCAAACCTCCGCTTAGGGTATCAGAAGTTCAGCTATTCGCTAACCTACGATTGACGCAGCTAGCTCTTCCATTCATCGATCTTGCGCTAAACACGCGATGATCCAATCTAGTTTTGCTCGCCTCATCACTGTGTATCTTTTATACCATGCAATGTCAAACTGGCCTTCACGGGTCATGTGTAGAACGCTCTCTCCGCTTACCGCCACCTGACCCTCTACAACCTGCGCATTGACACCGTTGTCGAGGTACAACTGCATGGTCGGCAGCTGCGCCAGCTTAGCTGCATGGCATAGTATAATAGTCCTCGGTAGGACTGTGGTAAACTCATGGAAATTAAGCAATGTCATTACTGGCTGAATGGGAGAGAAGCCAACCGCCCAAGCTTCGTGTAGTCCAAAGAACTGTAAGAGGAAGCAACGAAATTGATTATTCGACACTCAATTGGGCAGTTTCTGGAATTGCAACTTCCGGTGCACGAGCCACCGCTATGGCGCTACACCTACAGCGGCAAACCGAAGCCTTTCTTTCACCCGTTGCACACGCCGGCAGGTTTCTGCGTATCGTTATTTGAACCATACGACCACATCTGGCATCGTGGATTATGGTTCACTATCAAGTTCATCAATGGCGAAAACTTCTGGGAAGAGACCGGAGATTTCGGCATACAGCGCACCTTGCTGCCGCCCACGGTGACGCACGCAGCGGATGGCTCCATCGCCTGGACCCACGAGCAGCTCTGGGAGCGCCCCAATGGCACCGGCAGTGCGTTTGCGGAAACACGTCGCATTGCCCATCGCCCGTTAGATGACGAGTCCTACGCGCTTGATTGGGACATCGCGCTGACTGCACAAGCCGATTTGTTACTTGACCGTACGCCGTTTACAACCTGGGGCGGCTACAGCGGGTTGACTTTGCGTGGTAATCGCAATTGGCAGAACACGCGGATTTTATTCCCCGACGGCTCCACTAGCGACCGACCGACCGGAGTAGCGGCGCTATGGAGCGATCTATCCGGCACCTTTGATGGCGGCTATCAGCAGGAAGGCGGCCTGGCACTATTCGACCATCCCGACAACGTGCGCCATCCATCGCCGTGGTATGGCGCTACCGGCGCCGGGCACTATCTCAATGCAGCGTTTCTGTTCCATGAACCACTGCACTTGAGTCAGGGTGAAACGCTGCGCCTGCGCTATCGAGCCTTGATTCACGACAAGTTATGGGA
>JALZCF010000667.1 GCA_030863245.1 Chloroflexota bacterium | reverse complement strand
AAGCAATTCAGGATCTCTTTGAGGAATTGAATGGCACACATTTCCCATTTCTCGGCAAGACGATAGGAGACTTCGTATTGTATGACTCTCTGTTGATGGGCATGGCATCTAGCTTGATCAATGGCTGTCAAACAGACGTGGACGATGTACTGATGCCCGATGAAACAACACTAGACTTCGTCAGAAGTATCAAAGAAAAAGGCGATCTCGTGCAAATAGAACGAGAGTTCATAGACTATTACGATGGATTGGAAAGGTTGAGAGCTGAGATGGTAAGATGCATCTCAGAATCTAATGGAAATTTCGATTGACCTGATCGGAAAATCGAACTCAAAGATCTCCTGTACGAGTCATGATAGGTACGCAATTGTCCGCCGAGAACTGAATTGTTGGAGCGGATCTCCTACAGAGCCCATTTACTGAGACGTGTAAGTTGTGCAGGACGCACGAACAGCGAGATACACTAAGTGGTGCCTCTTTGAGCGCCTCAACTGCAGCTCTCAGAGGGTGATCGGAAAGGCACGAGGAATCACGTAGAGCGCTGCTGATAGGGCCGAGGAACGGACGAGTCAGGGCGCAGGAGTTTGAGGAGGCGGTGGATGGACGCGAGATAGATCCAGGCCTCGGACACAGCGGGCAGCCGCTCGTCCTCTTTGGCGAGGCGACGGTTCCGCGCCGCCCAGGCCAGCGACCGTTCGACGATCCAACGGCGCGGCAGCACTACGAAGCCGCGGTGCTCGGGAGTCCGTGTGACGACCGCTACCTCAATATCCCAGATGTCCATGACCAGGTCCTGCCAATCGCCGCGGTAACCGCCATCTGCCCAGACCTTCTGCACCCGTGGCAGGTCCGCGGCGGCTTCCCCGAGGAGCCATAAGCCCCCATCCTCATCGGGCCAGGCCGCCGAACTCACGAGCACCGCGAGCAGGTTGCCTGGCGTGTCCACCAGCACGTGCCGCTTGCGGCCTTTGACTCTTTTTTCCCCCGTCGTAGCCACGCTCGCCGCCGACTTCCGTCGTCTTCACGCTCTGGCTGTCCACGATGGCTGCGCTCGGCTCGGGATCCCGTCCCACTGCTTGCCGTGCCTGCATCCGTACTCGCGTATTGAGGTCTTCGAGCGTGCCATCCGCCCGCCACGTATCGAAGTAGTAGCGCACCGCACTCCGCTTCGGAAACTCCGTGGGCAGATATCGCCAGGGACAGCTTGTCCGCAGCAGGTACAGTAATGCATTGACCACCTCGCGCAGATCGACCTCCCGCGGCCGTCCCCAGGTCCCCTTCCGACTCAGCGCGGGCTGCACCAGCTCCCACTGCTCATCCGTCAGATCGCTCGGATATCTTGCCCTCTCCGCCATCCCTCTCCCCCACGACATCTTTCTTGCTCCTATTCTATCTCTCTGCCTCCCACTTTCCGATCACCCTCTAATACTACAGCGACACTCATTGGTCATAGGGTAGTGGAATCCTGGAGGGCTGTGGCAAGGCGCGGCCAGAGAGCTGAGCGGCACCACTGACGATAGCGCCCGTAGATGGTTGGCCAGGGACCGAACGCCGCCGGTAAGTCACGCCAAGCAGCGTGCCGTTGCTGGACCCAATGGATGCCGGCGAGCACCAGGCGCGCGTCATGCGGTGGTCGGCCGATGCCTACGGGAACCGGGAGCAAGGGCTGAACGCGCGTCCACTGTGCGTCCGTGAGGGTGGCGAGCGGTCGCGTCGTTGCGGTCGGGCGAGGAGTCGGCACTGCGGCAGAGGCAGGAGCATTGACACTGGGGGCAGCCAGCACGGGCGCCCGTGCGCGGCGCGTGATATGGCTGCGCCGAGCGGCAGCTTGATGGCTGCGTCGCCACCACGACCACTGCAAATGGAAGGCCTGCTGGGCAGGAGGAATCACGAGCAAGCGCAGCAGGCGGCGCACTTCCGGCACCGTCAGCGGGATCAAGTCCGGTGGAGCGCCCCCTTTTTCTCGTCGCCGCGCAGGGCGACGAGGCGGGTGACCTCCAAATAGGCGTGCGCCAGCAAGGCCAGGGTGATGTGCCGGTACCAGGCAGTCCAACCCCGTACCTCGTATTGGTCTAAGCCCACCTCCCCCTGGGCGCGTTCGAAGCTCTCCTCGATGGCCCAGTGGCTGCCCGCCGCCCGCACCATCTCCGCCAGCGGCGTCCCGACGGGCGCAAAGACACGGTCGTATGCCACGTCTGTCGGGTTGCTCACGCTGCGCCGCGCTAACAGCCAGCGCCCCCAGCCCGGCGGAGTGGTCCCGTCCAGCGAAACCCGTGCCCAATCGTACAGCCGCGGCCCCTGACTGCCGTCACCCGCCGAGAGCCGCCGCCACGCCACCGACGGCAGAGTGGTCACAGCCGTGCGGGCGCTTACCTGCCGTTCAGCCAACCACATCCGGTGCGTCTTCGGTACCGCCAGAACGTAGGGCCGTCGTTCCCGCTCCAACCACGGTCGCAACTCGGGCGCGGTTCCATACACCGTATCGCCCACGACCCAGGCGGCCGGCACCCCCACCGCGAAGGCCTCCGCCAGCATGGCCTGGGCCAGCGCACCTTTGGTGGCGAAGCGCACCGACTCAGGCACCCCGGCTGCCGCGCGCCGCTCGGCATCCTCCGCCCACCTCTGCGGCAGGTACAGCGCCCGATCCAGGAAGGCGCGGCTTGTGTCCGTCACATACGCGAGGAACACCCCCACCTGGCAGTTCTCCGTGCGGCCAGCCGTCCCACTGTCTTGCCGGGCCACCCCCACGGACTTGGTCCCCTTCTTCAGAAAGCCGGTTTCGTCCACCACCAGCACCCCGTGCGCCTCGCCCAGGTGCTCGACTACGTAACGCCGCAGATCATCGCGCACCGCGTCCGCATCCCAGCGGGCGACATCCAGCAGGCGCTGCACCCCACGCGGGTGGCGCTCACCAAGCTGCTCGGCCAGTTGCCAACCGTTCTTTCGCTCGACCGGAGCCAGTAGCCCCGCCAGATAGCGGCGCGCCCGGTCGCGCACCTCGGACCGCCGAAAGTGCGGCGCCAGCCGTGCATGCAGCGCATCCAGGCCGGCCGCCCAGCCTTGAATCGTCGCCTGGTTCAGCCTCGCTGCTGATGGGGTCCCGGCCGGTCTTCCTGTTGCCATGCTGCCTCCCCCTGACAGCATGACAGATCTTCAGATTAAGTGTCGTTGTAGTATAGGTGTCGATGAAGTGCTGGTGTCGCTTGCACCCGAGTACGCGCAAATCGATATCGAACATATCTCACCGTAAGAACGGAGCCTTCGGCTGATTAGAGTCAAACGCTGCATCGGTGACT
>JALZCF010000096.1 GCA_030863245.1 Chloroflexota bacterium | reverse complement strand
TCACTGCCGTTCAGAAGGAGTAGACCGCATGGCAGTCATGGATGTAACCGACATTGCTGAATTCTTGCGACGACAGATCGAGACGTTTGAGGCACCTGAGGTTGCAGAAGTCAACGTGGGTGAGGTGCTGGAGGTGGGGGATGGGATCGCGCGTGCTGCCGGTCTGAACGATGTGATGGCGCAGGAGCTGGTAAGCTTCCCGCCGACCGGGAACCATGAGGATACGATCTACGGGGTAGCCTTCAACCTGGCTGCCGAGGAGGTGGGTATCATCCTCCTGGGCGAATCATCCGCCATCGAGGAGGGTGATATCGTCGAGGGAACCGGCCGCATCATCTCCGTGCCGGTGGGCCAGGCCTTGTTGGGCCGGGTTGTCAACGCACTCGGCCAGCCGATCGACGGCAAGGGCCCAGTCAACAGTGACAAGTTGCGTCCGGTCGAGATTATCGCCCCGAATGTTGCGGGGCGCCAGTCGGTCAGCGAGCCGCTCCAAACCGGTATCAAGGCGATCGACTCGATGATCCCCATCGGCCGGGGTCAGCGCGAGTTGATGATTGGTGACCGGCAGACGGGCAAGACGGCGATCGCGATTGACACGATCCTCAACCAGAAAGGCCAGGGCGTCGTCTGTATCTACGTCGCCATCGGACAGAAGCGCTCGCAGGTGGTAAATATCGTAAACACCTTGGAGCGCTATGGCGCGATGGATTATACCATCGTCGTGGTCGCTTCCGCCTCCGATCCCGCCGCGCTCCAGTATATTGCCCCTTACGCCGGTACGGCGATGGGTGAGGAGGTGATGTTCGAGGGCCTGATGGTTGACGGCGAGGAGGTCCGCGACGCGCTGATCGTCTATGATGACCTGTCGAAACACGCGTGGGCCTACCGTCAGGTGTCGCTGCTGCTGCGTCGCCCGCCCGGGCGCGAGGCGTACCCCGGTGATGTCTTCTACCTACACAGTCGTTTGCTGGAGCGCTCGGCGCGCCTCAGCGAGGAGCTAGGGGGTGGCTCGCTGACGTCATTGCCCTTCATCGAGACCCTGCTCGGCGACGTGTCCGCCTACATCCCCACGAATGTGATCTCTATCACCGATGGGCAGATCTACCTGGAATCAGACCTCTTCTACGCGGGTATCCGGCCTGCCATCAATACCGGTCTCTCCGTCTCGCGCGTGGGGGGTGCTGCACAGACGAAGGCGATGAAGAAGGTCGCCGGCAAACTTCGCCTCGATATGGCACAGTTCCGCGAGCTGGCGGCTTTTGCCCAGTTCGGCTCCGACCTGGATCCCACTACCCGCCGACAGTTGGAGCGTGGCCAGCGCATGCAGGAGATCCTGAAGCAGAAGCAGTACAACCCGCTGCCGATGGAGAAGCAAGTCATGATCATCTACGCGGGAACAAACGGTTATCTGGACGATGTGGATGTCGACGATGTCCAGGAGTGGGAGGAAGAGTTCTACCGCTTCATGGATGCAACCCACCCAGAGATCGGGGAGCGGATCGCCACGGAAAAGGTGCTGAGCGACGAGATTGTCGAGATGCTAGAGAGCGCCATCAAGGAGTTCAAGCAGAGCTCACCGGTTGGGTAATGGAGAGTAAGGGTGAGGGCACTTCCCTCACCCTTACTGTTACGCAATGGTGCGTTTCAGTCAGCTACGCTACTTACTGTCCCTCTCTCTCATAGCTGTAGGCGCGACAGGGTGTGTGGCGAATGATTTATCAGATGAGATAGTGCCCGTCGAGGTGGTGACGGTCGTGGTGAGTGCCACGCCGGGCCCCACGCAGACACCGCTGGTGATTACGAGGTTGCAGACAGTGGTTGTGACGGCCACGCCGTCAGGGGAAGAAGTGCTGCCCGATCCGATGGTAACCGCACCACCACGGCTACTAACAGGAGTGGTAGTAACACAAACGCCGCAGCTCGAACCACGGTTCAAGTATGATGCCCCTACGTTGCAATCACCCACTGACGAAGCTGTGTTTAGTCAGGATGAACCCATGTTGAGATGGGAACGTGTACCCTTGGCGGAGGATGAGTACTACGAGGTCATGATTGAGCGTCTTTGGCAGGGCGAGCCCTACTATCTCGGGAGTGAGTGGCTCAAAGAGCCACACCTGGAGGTGCCGGACTTTGTGCGTGGCACCTCTGACAGCGAGCAGTATACGTGGTGGGTGACCATCAAGCGGCAAACAGGCACCAACGTGGCGGGCGGCAGAGTGGGCGAGCCGATCAGTCCACCCAGTGAGCAACGAACCTTTACATGGAGTAAAGAGTAAGCGTCGGACTTCCGGGTGTTGTTTATTCGCAGTAAGGGTAGTGACTCGGAGCAGCAATTATTCTGCCCGCGTTGTGGCACTGCCAACCCGGCGGATGCAGAAGGGTGTCGACAGTGCGGGCAAGACTTACGTCTGGTCGCGCGCGCCCTTCGCCAGCGCAACACCCAGTCGACAAGCCACGGCTTCCAGTGGCGTGGGATAGCGAGTAGCATCGTAGTGGTACTGCTGCTGCTAGCCTTCATGGGCGCGTGGCAGCGGTACGAGCAGAACCAGCGTCGCCAGCAAGCGGAGGAAAGTCGTCTCCAACATTACCTGAGTGGTGTGTCGGCGGCTGAGATGGAGCGGTGGGATCTGGCGATCGAGGAGTTCGAGGCGGCAGGGGACTACCGTGATGCCCCGCAACGGCTGGAACAGGCACGCGCGAGCTTCGGCCGGGTCCAGGAGCGCTACGACGAGGCGCTCGATGCTTGGCGTGCGGGACGCCCCTGGGATGCTGCTTTCCTCCTCGAGCAAGTGGTAGCCGCTCTGCCGGATCACCGGGCTGCACAACACTACTTGGAGCGCGCGCGGGAGCAGGTGGGATCCATTGTTGTGGTCCGCCAGACACCCAACGTGCCGCTGGAGGATGCATCCACTGTGGTCATGGCGAGCGCGACGCTTGGCGAGCAGCGCGTGTTAGCATCAGAGGTGTTCGAGGGAGCAGATGCTTCTTTCTCGCCGGACGGGCATTGGCTCGTCTATGAAGTGTTGGACGAGGGGCAGGTTGCGCTTCAGTTGGTTGAGGTCACATCGGGTGACCCGATCCTATTGGCAGGGCGTGCAGAGGATACATGGGCACGCTGGAGCCCGGATAGTCATTACCTGCTCTACGGTTATGAAGGGGAGCAGGGGTGGTCGGTTTTCTTGCGCTCCCTGGCTGAGGCGCACACCCGGCGGCTGATCGACAGGGCCGACCTGGCAACGGGCGATTTCTCGCCGCAGGGCGGATGGATCACACTCTGGGAGCGCCGCAGCAACCAGTGGCTCTTTCAAGTAGCGCGTACAGGCGTTAACGAGCCACCAGAGGTACTGGTTGCACAGGCGGACAGTATCGGGGTCCAGGATTGGTCGGAGGATGAGCAGCGCCTGGCCTATGGATTTCTATCTAATGGACGGTGGCAGCTCTACCTTACGGCGCTTCCGGGCGGACCCACGCAGGAAGTGGCGCCGGGCAGTGATGATGGCTGGCTTCGGTTCCGGCCGGGCACCACACACTTTGTCCTCTGGCATGCGCAAGAGCAGTCAGGTACCCTTACCTTGTGGATGGATCGTCAGAAGACGCAGGCGTTGTTGCAAGGGGCTGTTAACGCCTGGGCCCGTTGGAGTGCAGATGGACGCTGGCTGGCGACGAGCGAGTGGAATGGACGCACCTGGCAGTTAAAGTTATTCCGGATGGGTGAGTCGGAGCTGCCGGCCGTGCCTATCACCCTCGCTAGCGGGGTGGAAGAGTGGGATATCCTCTTCTCACCCGGTAGCCGTTACCTGCTCTATCGCACCTTTCTTGACGGTCTCTGGAGTGTCACGGTCCGTGATCTGGAAACAGAAGAAGAACACCTCTTGCTGACGGATGCGGTGATGGCACAGGGCCATTGGGCGCCGGATGGAGAACATGTCCTACTATGGTGGGTGGCTTCCCCTGAGCCGGGAAAGAAGCCGGTTGTTAGCAGTGCGGGAACACTCGCCGTAGCCGAGGCTGACACGGGTCAGCGTTTGACGCTGCGCCAGGAGGTGAGTGCCGTACAGGGCGCTTTCTCCCGTGATGGTTCCAAGATGGGTCTGGCGGTACAGCCGGTAAGCGGTTCTGCCACTGTCTGGGTCAGCAATCCAGACGGCAGCGAACTACTGGAATTGGATCGGGACGGTTATCGGATTTACTGGGCGAGAATGCCCTTTCAGTTTGGCCCACGCGCTCCAAGAGCGATCAGACCCTAGAGGGGGGAGTCATGTCAACTGCACGCGAAATCAAACGTCGAATCAAATCGGTCAAGAACATTGGGCAAGTGACGCGCGCGATGGAGGCCGTCGCCGCCTCGAAGATGCGCAAGGCTCAAGATCGAACACTCGCCTCCCGCGAGTACGCGGAGAAGGCACGCGAGGTCCTGGCTTTTCTGGCCTCCCAACCCGGTGCGGAGGGAGCTCACCCCCTGCTTCAGGAGCGTGCTACCATCCGGCGGGTCGCGTTGATCCTGATCACACCGGATCGAGGATTGGCGGGTGCTTTGATCTCCAACATCCTCCGGCGAACGATGCGATTCATCGAGCAAAACAGGGATAAGGAGATCGAGCTGATCACAGTAGGGAGAAAGGGCCGCAACTTCATGCGTCGGTACGGTCCGAACATCGCCGCGGATTTCGAGCAGCCAGGTGATAACGTGGGCGAAGCGGACGCTTCTGCCATTGGCCAGGTCGTGATGGAAGCATTCCTCAACGGCGAATATGATGCGGTCTATCTCGCTTATGCACGGTTCGCCAACGTCATGTCTCAGGAGCCCACTGTGCAACAGTTGTTGCCACTAGGGATGGTGGAGGCCTCGGGTACGCCCACCCTCACAGCGGAGTACCTGATCGAGCCAAACCCGGAGGTTCTGTTGGATACCCTGCTGCCTTCCCTGGTGGATATGCAGATCTACCAATCACTCCTGGAGGCGCTCGCCTCAGAGCACTCCGCCCGCATGGTGGCCATGCGGAACGCAACGGATAACGCAAAGGAATTGGCTGAGGACCTGCAACTGTCCTATAACAAAGCACGACAGACCGCCATCACCAGCGAGATCCTTGACATCGCAGGCGGCGCCGAGGCCCTCGCCCAAGCCGAGTAACGCATAAAACGTAACACGTAGACAAACCTCACAACACGCAACATGCAACATGCAACAGCCCAACAACTAAAGGAGACAACCCATGGCAGACGGTACAACCGGAAAAGTAAGACAAGTCATCGGACCGGTCGTCGATGTGGAGTTTCCGCCTGAGGCGGTACCCGAGATCTACAATGCGCTCGAAATTCAGATGCCCGATGGCTCGACCCTGGTCACGGAGGTGCAGCAGCAGCTGGGGGACAATTGGGTGCGCACGGTCGCGATGGACACCACGGATGGCCTGCCGCGTGGCGTAGATGTCAGGGACACGGGTGCACCGATCAAGGTGCCCGTCGGGCGCGGCACGCTGGGGCGGTTGATGAATGTGCTGGGAGAGCCTATTGACGGCCTGGGGCCGGTCGAGGCGGATGAGTACCGCCCCATCCATCAGCAAGCACCCGACTTCGAGGATCAGGCCACCTCCACGGAGGTGCTGGAGACGGGCATGAAAGTGATCGACCTCGTCGCCCCCTTCACCAAAGGGGGAAAGACCGGCATCTTTGGCGGTGCGGGGGTGGGGAAGACGGTGGTCATCCAGGAGTTGATTGACACCGTGGCGAAGGTTCACGAGGGCTTCTCGGTCTTTGTCGGAATCGGCGAGCGTACCCGTGAGGGGAACGACCTCTGGAACGAGTTGGCCGAGTCCAAGACGTTGGATAACGTCGCCTTGGTCTTCGGGCAGATGAATGAGCCGCCCGGCGTACGGCTGCGCGTGGGGCTAACCGGCCTCACGATGGCGGAGTACTTCCGCGACGAGGGGCGCGACGTGCTGGTCTTCGTCGACAACGTCTTCCGCTTCGTCATGAGCGGCTCGGAAGTGTCGGCACTCTTGGGGCGTATGCCTAGTGCAGTGGGATACCAGCCGACCCTGGCGACGGAGATGGGAGACCTTCAGGAGCGGATCACCTCGACCAAGACCGGCTCGATCACCTCGCTTCAGGCCGTCTACGTGCCCGCCGACGACTACTCCGACCCCGCACCGGTCGTGACCTTCGCGCACCTGGATGCGATCATCACGCTGGAGCGCTCCCTGGCGGAGCAGGCCCTTTTCCCGGCCGTGGACCCGCTGGCTTCTACCAGCCGTATTCTTGACCCGCAGGTCGTAGGCGAGGCCCATTATGAGACGGCACGCGAGGTGCAGCGTACCCTGCAGCGTTACAAGGACCTCTCCGACGTGATCGCGATTCTGGGTGTCGAGGAGCTGTCGGAGGAGGACCGCCTGACGGTGGCGCGCGCCCGCAAGGTCCAGCGCTTCCTGAGCCAGCCGATGAAGGTGGCCGAGCAGTTTACGGGGATTGAGGGTGTCTTCGTTCCATTGGAAGAGACCGTGCGTGGCTTCCGCCAGATTCTCGACGGCGAGTACGACGACCTGCCGGAGCAAGCCTTCTATATGGTTGGTACAATTGAGGATGCGGTTGCCAAGGCCCAGCGCCTGGCAGCCGAGGAGTAAGGGGGGAACGTGGCAAGACCAACACTGGCATTGGACATCGTATCGATCGAGCGGAAGGTCTGGGAGGATGAGGGCCTGGAGATGGTCCTCCTCCCGGGCAGCGAGGGAGAGTTGGGTATTCTGCCCAAGCACACCCCCCTTCTGACCGCGCTGCAGCCCGGGGTCATTGTCATCCGGAAGGATGGCAACGAGGAGTTGTTCGCGGTTGGAGGGGGATTCGCGGATGTGCGCCCCAACAAGGTGACCGTGCTCGCCCGCAGTGCGGAGTACGCGGAAGAGATTGACGTGGAGCGGGCCGAGGCGGCCCGCGAGCGGGCACTCAAGTTGTTGGAAGAGGGTCCTCCCGAGGAGGGGCCAAGTGTCGCGGCCATGCGCCAGGCACTCATGCGCTCGCAGGTGCGCCTGAAGGTCGCCCGACGGCGCCATCGTGGTGCCGGCGTGCCCTCGCGAGAGTAAGATCGCTGACGTATCATGTTTGCAAGACATATCGGAATTGACCTCGGCACGGTGAACGTGCTGGTTTACGTAAAAGGGAAAGGCCTGGTACTGCAGGAACCAAGCGTCGTCGCCATCTCGCAGGTCGACGGCAAGATCCTCGCAGTCGGGGCCGATGCGCGGGCGATGTTGGGGCGCAGCCCCGATACGATCGAGGTGAACCGTCCGATGAAGGATGGTGTCATCGCCGACTATCTCGTGACGCAGGCGATGTTGAGTCACTATATCAAGCGTGTGGGCGGGGGCTGGTTCGTGAGGCCGGATGTCGTCATCAGTACCCCCGCCGGGGTGACCAGTGTCGAGAGCCGTGCCGTCGAGCACGCTGCCAAGGAAGCAGGGGCGCGCAACGCCTATCTCTTGCGAGAGCCGATCGCGGCCGCGATGGGGGCCGGGATGCCGGTTCATACCCCTACCGGCAACATGGTGCTCGACATTGGGGGCGGGACCAGCGAGGCGGCCGTCGTTGCGATGTATGGGATCGTGGTTTCCTCCTCCGTGCGTGTCGGTGGCAACAAATTCGATGAGGCTATCGCGGCGTACATCCGCAAGAAGTACAATCTGATGATCGGCGACCAGACGGCCGAGGAGCTCAAGATCGCGATCGGCAGTGCCATCCCGCTTGAAGAAAAGATCATGATGGAGGTGCGGGGTCGCGATCAGGTCAGTGGGATGCCCAAGACGATGACGATAAACAGTGACGAGATCGCTGAGGCGCTCTCGGAGCCGCTGGGCGAGGTCGTCAAGGCTGTCAGGAATGTGTTGGAACGGACGCCACCGGAGCTCATCGGCGATATTATTGACCGTGGCATTGTCCTGACGGGTGGTGGGGCGTTGATCCGTAACCTGGATCGCTTGATGACTCAGGAGACCGGCGTGCCCTGCTACGTGGCCGAGAATGCAATGGCCTGCGTCGCCATCGGCGCGGGCAAGGCATTGGAGGTGTACGACCTCATCGCTCGCGCTGCACCCGTGTCGTAACCAGCAGTCGTCGAGCGATGTTCCGGGACAGATGGGTCGTGGTCGTGTTGATCACGACGGTGCTCGGATTCGCGACGGGCCAGGGGGCGCTGTTGTTCATGGCGGCGCTAGTGGCGACGATCGTGCCGGTGAGCCAGCTATGGAATCGCTGGTCGCTCCGTAACCTTGTCTATACCCGCACCTTCGATGAGTCACGGGTCTTCGTCGGGGAGACCATCGGTGTCACGCTCGAGTTGGCAAATGAGAAAGTTCTTCCGCTGTTCTGGGTGCAGGTGGATGATCGTTTCCCGCAGACGATGCCCCCGAACGAGCGCGAGTTGCTACCGTCGGGGATCGCCGAAACAGGTGTCCTGAGCCACGTGGCGGCGCTCCTCTGGTACGAGAGGGTGCGCTGGCGCTACCACATCACCTGCAACCAGCGAGGCTTCTATTTCTTCGGTCCGCTCCGCCTGCGCTCCGGCGATATCTTCGGCCTCCGCGAGAGTGAGACGACTCTGGAGGGGACCACGCGCCTTATCGTTTACCCCCAGGTCCAACCGCTAGAGCGCCTTGGCCTGCCCGCGAAAGATCCCTTCGGCGGCAAGCGGGTCAACCTGCCCGTTTTTGAAGACCCCATCCGCGTCGTCGGTGCGCGCGATTATCACCCGGATGACCCCATGCGTCGCGTTCACTGGAAGGCAAGCGCCCGCATGCAGTCGCTTCAGGTACGCGTGTGGGAGCCGGCGCAGGAACCACAGTGGGTGGTCTTCCTGAACGTTGCCACCTTTCGACGTCACTGGCAGGGCGTGAACCGTCGCCTGCTCGAGCGGACGATCTCTGTTGCGGCCAGCATCTGCCAGCACGCCTTCGACGATCGGTACGCGGTCGGTCTCGTCGCCAATGCTAGTGTGCCGAAGAGCGACCAACCGGTAAAGGTCTCGCCCGGGCGCTCCCCCCACCAGATGCGCTACATTCTGGAGGCCCTCGCCGCGGTCACCAGCTTCGCGACCAGTTCGATAGACCAGTTGCTTCACCTCGAGAGTCCGAAGGCCGGCTGGGGCGCCACGCTGGTGGTGGTCACGTCGGTGGTGACGGAAGAGCTGAAAGAGCAGATGGTGCGGCTCCATCGTGTGGGAAGGAAGGTGGCGCTGCTCTCGCTGGATAAGAATTTCACTGAGGAGGACGGGACCGACCTGGCGTTACAGGGGGTGGTGGTCCATCGGTTGCCGCAGGAGGAGCACGACCCCCACGCGTCGTGGAAGCCGAAGCCGCAGCCCATCCTGGGCGGAGTGGCGCGGTGACGGGTCGCTACCTCCGCTACGAGTTGCTCCTGGTCGCCACGCTCGCTTTTGAAGCGGTCTATCTCTCCCTGCTCTCCCAATCGATCGGCCAAGTCCCCGGAGGAGGCGCCGTCGGTTGGTTACCCCTCTTCCTTGCCGGCTTGCTCATGCTTCTCTGGAATCGCTTCCTCCTGATGCGCGCCCTCTGGGAGGAAGGACATGGCCGCGCGCTTTCTCTAGCCGGGGCGCTGCTGATCATCTCCGTTCTCATGGCCGCCACCGTACCGAGCGCCGTGGCCGGCCCCGTCGCCGGGCCAGGGGCATGGCTCCAGGCCCTGCTTGGAATCTTTCGCTTCTTCTTTGGCGAGTTGGTGCCGTTGACAGTTGTCCTGTTCGTCTCCTTGTTCCTCTGGTTTCGCACCGTTCTCATCGCGCAAACGCCCACCACCCTCCCGACGACCCTCTCCCGCTTCCAGTGGAGCGCCCTGTTCATTGTCCTCCTGCTCGTCGAGGCGGCGAGCCGAAGTGTGTGGTTACCTGCGGCAACGATCCTTCTCTTCTTCGGCTTCGGTCTCGTTGCCTTTGCCCTGGCACGGGCCTATGACATGACACTCACCTCTGCGG
>JALZCF010000094.1 GCA_030863245.1 Chloroflexota bacterium | reverse complement strand
GTGTAGCGCTGCACCCAGGTCTGGAGACCGAAGACGAACGCGGTGGAGATGAGTCCCATGTAGAGGATGGCAGGTAGAGTAGTGGCCGGTGGTAGCAGGGCATCCCGCTCAAGAAACCATGCAGCGATGGTGGCGAGGATCGCGACGGTGAGCAGCTGCACGAGGGTGAAGGGGAGGAGGTTGTGGCGCGGGGAGTAGTGCGCGATGGCAATGATGTGCATGGCAAAGGCGGCTGCACAGGCAAGGACCCATAGATCCCCGGTCGCTAGTGTCAGCGATTCTGTTGGATTAAGGGTCATCAACGTGAGGCCAACCGTAGCGAGAATGACACCGCCTGCAGCGTGAACTGGTGGGGGCTTGCGCAGCAGCAGCGCTGCAAATAGAGGCACTAGCACCACGTTCAACCCGGTGATGAAGGCGGCCTTGCTTGCCTCCGTCGTCTGCAACCCGATCGTCTGCGTAATGAATCCACCCCACAAGAAGAGCCCTGTGATCGTCCCATCGCGAAGCAGGGACCAGGAGAAGGTGCCATGGTGCAGCAGGAAGAGCAGAAACAGCAGCGCGCCCGCTACCCAGAAACGGGAGGCGACGAAGACGAAGGGGCCAACTGAATCGAGCGAGCTCTTGACAATGATGAAGGTTGAGCCCCAGATAACCGTTATCAATACCAGCCATAAATCAGCACGTAATCGACTCATCTTTCGCCACTAGCGTAGCTGCAAGAGGTCTGCCCAATCGAGGCGATCGAAGTCGTAGAAGAGCATCCATATCTCGTCGAAGGCGGAGGGCGGTACCACGATGCGCTCCAGGTTATGAATGATTATCTCTTTTTGGACTTCAGGTGATGGGACACGAATTAGAAGTAGCAAGCGCTCAAATGTATCGTAGCTGTAGCTCAACGCCGACTTCTTCTCTAGACCCCTGTTGAGGGCGTCGAGCAACTCGTCCACCGTTGTGATCGGGTGAATATCCTCATACGAACGACCGTTCAGATAGCGTGCTTCTTCCGCATTATGATACAGATGTGTAATCTCTACCCCAATGAAGCAAGCATGCCTATTCGTCACCATAAAATCCGGCCGCTCACGCTGCTCCAAGATCTGAAGCTCTCTACGGTAAGTTAGACGCAGCGCGCGGACAAACATTAGCATCGCCGCACGCTCCAATCGCGCCTTTTCCTCGCGCATAGTCTCTCCTCTAGTGTCCCCCACGAACGCGACGCCTAAGCATAGCATGAGTTTGCCCGTTCCCTCTACTCTGTCACTTTGTCAGTGCATGAGCCGACGTTATAATCCATACACGGGAGGAGCGGATGCCTACTTTTTGCCCGCACTGTAACAAGCTGGTGGCTGAACAGCCAAGGTGCCCCAACTGTGGCAAAAGGATGCATGTTCCAGAAAGCGCGGAGGGGATTGATCGCCAGACCATGTTCATCCTGATGCGGTACGCGCTGATGTGGACGGTAGGTATCGTGGGAGTAGGATTTCTTTGTCTTGCTGTCATCTACATCTTGTTGTCATGAAATATACTGAGTGCATCACTCACCCAACGGGGTAACAGGCTGAATGTGCGTTGCGTGGAAAGAGACGCAGTACGGTTTATGCTTCACGATACACTTCAAGGAGGAAGTGAGTGAACTTTGAACTGACAGAAGAACATCGATTAATTCAAGAGACGATTCGGCAGATTGCCAGGGAGGTAATCGAGCCGAATGCGAAGCACGTTGATGAGACGGGTGAGTTTCCTTACGAGAACTTTGAGGCGCTGGCCGAGGCAGGTTTCATGGGGCTCGTCTACCCCGAGAGGTATGGGGGTGCGGGCGCCGATACGATCGCCTATGTGATCGCGACCGAGGAGATCTCGGCTGCCTGTGGCTCGACGGGTTTGACCTACGCAGCACACATCTCGCTGGCCTGCGCGCCGCTCTACTATTTCGGCACGGAGGAGCAGAAGGAAAAGTATCTGACACGCCTCTGCAAGGGCGAGAGCTTCGCGGGATTCGGGCTTACCGAGCCGCAGACTGGCTCTGATGCGGCCGGCCTCAAGACGCGAGCGGTGCGAGACGGCGATGAGTGGATCATTAACGGCCAGAAGATGTGGATCACCAGCGGCGGTATCGGTGATTGGGTAATCGTCGCGTCGGTGACGGACCCGGAGAAGGGAGCGAAGGGGATCACGAACTTCATCGTCGAGAAAGATGACCCTGGCTTCGTCGTGGGTCGGAATGAACCGAAGATGGGGTTGAAAGGTTCAGTTACCTCCTCACTCTTCTTCGAGGATGTACGGGTGCCGGATTCAAGGCGGGTAGGTCCTGTCGGTCAGGGCTTTATTCAGTTTATGGAGACGCTGGATGGTGGCCGCATCTCTATCGGGGCGACGGCGCTCGGGTTGGGCTGTGCGGCCATGGAGAAATCCCTGGCGTACGCCAAGGAACGGGAGGCCTTCGGACATGCTATCGCCGAGTTCCAAGCGATCCAGCACAAGTTCGCCGATATGGCGACGGAGTTGGAGGCCGCCCGCCTGATGCTCTACCAGGCTGCGGTGCTCAAGGATCAGGGCAAGCCCTTCACCAAGGAAGCAGCAATGGCCAAGCTCTTTGCCTCCGAAGCAGCGGAGCGCGCCTGTTTCCAGGGCATCCAGATTCACGGTGGTATGGGATACAGCAAAGAATTCCCCGTCGAGCGCTACTACCGCGATAACCGTCTTACCGAGATCGGTGAGGGTACCAGCGAGATCATGCGCCTCGTCATCGCGCGTGAGGTTCTGCGAGAGTCATAAGAGTCGTCTATGGAATTGTACAACTGCAAAGAGCGCAGAGCGTGCAGGAATAGTTCTCTCTCATGCTTTGCGCTCTTTTGCTGGCTCAGCCGAGCCTGATGGATTACCTTATGAGTCAAGTTTTGCTTCCTCCCCGTCGTTGTGCCCGCTGCGAGGCGCCCGCACCTGACGCACTTGCGTGGCGCTGTGCATGTGGTGGGCCGTTGGAGTATGAGTGGACAGCGCACTTCGATCCGTCCCTGATACAAGGGAATCTTTGGTCACAGTGGCGCTATGGGGCGATGTTGCTCCCGCCTGGTGTGCCGCTCCGGACGCACACATCGCTTGGGGAGGGGATGACGCCATTGACCTCTCTTATGTGGGAGGGGAGACTTGTCACCTTCAAGCTAGAATTCTTGATGCCGACTGGCTCTTACAAAGATCGCGGGAGTGCTACCCTGCTCTCAGTATTGAGGGCGGAGGGACATCGCGCGCTGGTGGAGGACTCGTCGGGCAATGCAGGCGCGAGCATCGCCGCTTATGCAGCCGCGGCGGGTATCGACGCGACAATCTTCGTTCCCGCCCATGCCTCGCCTGGCAAGAAAGCCCAGATTGCTGCCTTCGGAGCAACGCTGCGCGAGATCGAGGGGCCACGCCAAGCGACGAGTGAGGCGTGCCACCGTGCCGCCCAGACGACGCTCTACGCAAGCCACGCGTGGCACCCTGCTTTCTTGATGGGGCAGGTAGCGGCCGCCTGGGAAGTGTGGGAGCAGATGGAAGGCAAGCTGCCGGATGCAATCGTCGTGCCACTCGGCCAGGGTGGCATGCTCCTCGGCTACTACCGCGGGTTTCTCGCACTGCATGAGGCGGGCCTCATTGATCGCATGCCGCGCCTCGTTGGGGTGCAGTCTACTGCGTGTGCGCCCGTCGTACACGCGTGGGCAAGGGGTGAGGGCCGCGTCGAGCCGGTAGAGGAACGGGAGACCATCGCTGAGGGGATCCGAATCAAAGCCCCTGCGCGTGGCGATGAGATACTCCGTGCCCTGCGCGAGAGCGACGGCTTCGTTCTTGCCGTGGAGGATGATGCAATTCAGACGGCGCGTCGAGCGCTTGCCCAGCGTGGTCTCTTCGTTGAGACCACGAGCGCCGTCCCGGTAGCTGCCCTCTCCCGTGTGGGAGCGGAGCTGGGCGAGAGGGCAGCTGTTCTCGTTCCCCTTTCCGGCAGCGGGTTGAAGGAAGGACGGTAAGGGAAGCCCGGAAGGTCAGGTTTCGCCTTTCACACGTTGCGTCTTATTATTAAGTTCCAACTGTAAATATCAATGAGGTAGTCGTGGCCTGGAAAGAGCTCTTCAACCGGGAGATTCGTCTCTCGAAGATGTCTAGCTGCGCTGGGTGAGCGTCGAAAATGGGGCCAGGGGACCTGGCCGAAGTGTTGAAGTCGCTGCGTGCGTTCTGGATGGATTATGAAGATGACCGTCTGCTCGTCGGGCTCAAGGGTGCGCCGGACGACGCTGCGGTCTATCGTCTGTCTGAGGAACAGGCGATCATCCAGACGGTGGACTTTTTCACCCCCATCGTGGATGATCCGCGTGCCTATGGTGCTATTGCTGCCGCCAACTCGATGAGCGATGTGTACGCGATGGGCGGCGAGGTCATGCTTGCACTAAACGTTGGCGGGTTTCCTGATAGCCTGCCACGAGAGATGATCGCAGAGATCTTTCTGGGCGCAGCAGAGAAAGTGCGGGAAGCGGGCGCTGTCGTCGCGGGGGGGCATACCATCGTGGATGAGGAGCCGAAGTTCGGGCTGGTCGTAACGGGTACGATCCATCCCGATCGGGTCCTCACCCTCGTCGGCGCGCAACCCGGCGACCAGCTCCTGCTCACGAAGCCCCTAGGCAGTGGGATCATTGCGACGGCCGCACGCAACGATGCGCTGCATGAGACGGAACATCTTGAAGAGGCGGTCGCGGTGATGCTCCAGCTTAACCAGGGAGCAGCGGTTGCCATGCAGCGGGTAGGTGTCCACGCGTGCACCGATATTACCGGGTTTGGTTTGCTGGGCCATGCGAGCGAGATGGCAACGGCTAGTGGTATAGCGATGGTGATAGGTGCTGCCAAGCTGCCGTTGATGCGTGGCGCGCTACGCTACGCTAGGGAAGGTCACCTGGCAGGTGGCCTCAAGCGTAACCGCGCCTTCTTCACGGGGGTGAAGGTGGATTCTGCTGTTGACCAAGCATGCGCAGCTGTGGCATGGGATCCTCAGACGAGTGGTGGCTTGCTCATTGCGGTTTCCAAAGAAAAAACGGATGAGATGTTGGCTACTCTGGAAGGAGAGGGCGTCAGTGGCTATCATATCGGTCAAGTGTACGAGGGTAAGGGAATCAAGCTCGTTACTGAATAGCAACTTTGGGGTTATTTCCATACAGTCAGGAGTCCACTGCTCATAGTCAGACAATCTCTGATCATGCGCGAAAGACTTGACTGACTGTTGACTTCTAAGGAAAGAGGAAAAGCATGAACCATAACGGGTATGGTAATCGTCGAGTGGTGGTGACAGGCTTGGGAGCTGTCTCGCCGTTGGGCAATGATGTGGAGAGCACGTGGCAAAACCTGCTGGCGGGCAAGCGAGTCGTCAGGCGCATCGATCGGTTCGATACAACCGACTTCCTGACCCAAATCGGGGCAATGGTGGATGCGTTTGACATTTCTGAGTACGAGCACCTGGTGTCGAAAAAAGATGCGCGTCGGATGGATTTAAACGTCCAGTATGCCATTGCGACCACGGCGCAGGCGATGGAAGATGCTGAACTACGGGTCGAGTCGAACGAGCAGGGGGAGCGCTTTGGAAACATTATCGGATCGGGCATGGGTGGGGTAGAAACCCTATACACGGGCCATATGACGCTCTTTGAGCGGGGCCCGATGCGCGTCAGCCCATTCACTGCCACCTATATGTTGCCGAATATGGCGTCCGGTCTTGTCGGTATCACCTTCAACCTACGGGCTATCTCCTACACGATTGTTTCTGCCTGTGCGACCGGCACGCACGTGATTGGCGAGTGCGCTGAAATCATTCGACGGGGGGATGCAGACGTGATGATTGCGGGCGGCACGGAGACGCCGTTTGTGCCCTTTGGCGTAGCGGCCTTCCATCGCACGCTGGCGCTTTCGCAGCGGAACGATGACCCTGAGCATGCGTCTCGACCCTTTGATAGGGACCGGGATGGCTTTGTGATGGGCGAGGGTGCCGGAACGCTCGTTCTGGAATCACTAGAACATGCACAGCAGCGTGGTGCGACCATCCTCGCCGAGCTCGTCGGATATGGTGCGACGACCGACGCATACCACGTCTCGGCACCGGCCGAGGGCGGCGAGGGTGCCGCGCGAGCGATGCGGATGGCGCTCCGCAAGGCTGGACTGGAACCGGAGGAGGTTGATTATATCAACGCGCATGGTACCAGTACACCCCTCAATGACAAGGAAGAGACCGCGGCGATCAAGCGGGTGTTTGGCGAGCATGCGTATAATGTACCCATTTCCAGTACCAAATCCATGGCGGGCCATCTCCTTGGCGCGGCGGGCTCTCTAGAAGGGGTGGTGACTGTCAAGAGTATGGTGGAGAACAGGATCCATCCGACCCTCAACCTCGAGAACCCGGACCTTGAAGATGGCTGCGATCTAGACTATGTACCCGGTGAGCCGCGCGACGTGAATATCCGAGTCGCCATGTCCAATAGCTTCGGTTTCGGCGGCCATAATGCGACTATCATCTTCAAACAGTTTGAAGCGTAATGCCTTCGCTCAACCACTTGCAGGACGCGATCGATTTCCACTTCAGGGATCAATCCCTCCTGCTGCGTGCATTGACCCATCGTTCCTACTTGAATGAGGTGCCGGAGCACCCGGTACCCCACAACGAGCGGCTGGAGTTCCTCGGCGATGCCGTCATCGACTTTCTGGTCGGAGAATATCTCTTCCATCATCTGCCCGAGCGGCGAGAGGGAGAGTTGTCCTCGCTGCGTGCCGCATTAGTGCGCACGGAAGCCCTGGCGGAGTTTGCCGAGGAGATTGATCTGGGTAGCTACGTATTGATGGGGAGAGGGGAGGAAGCGAGCGGCGGGCGCGCGCGCCCCGCCCTCCTCGCCGATGCCTTCGAGGCCCTGGTGGCGGCAATCTATCTGGATAAAGGCATCGAAGCCGTGAAGCATTGGGTGGAGCAGTTTATTCATCCTTCTGTGCAGCGGCTGCTTAAGGTGGGAGGGAGTAAGGATGCCAAGAGCTACCTCCAAGAGGTTGCGCAGGCTGAACTGGGGATCACGCCTGTCTATGAGGTGGTAGGTGAGGTTGGTCCCGACCACGAGCGAATCTTCACCATCCAGGTCCGTATCGGCGATGAGGTGCGCGGCGTAGGCACGGGGCGCTCCAAACAGCTTGCTGCTCAAGCTGCTGCGCGTGCCGCGCTGTTGACCTTCGACGTCACGTATGAATGAGGCGAATCGCCGCGTACTGGTAACAGGTGGGGCAGGGCTGCTGGGGTGTGCGCTCTTGCGAACAGCTGGTGAGGCGGTGGACGTGCATGCCACGCAGCGCCACACGCCGGTGGTTGGCACGGAGGCCCACCCCATTGAGTTATCGGACGGGGCAGCAGTACTTGCTCTTTGGGGGTCGCTACGTCCGCATCTCGTCATCCACACCGCGTTCTCGATGCACGAGGGAGAACGCGATATCTGGTCGGCAACGCGCAACGTGGTGATGGCATGCCAGAGGACGGGCGCGGAGCTGATCTACATGAGCACCGACGCGCTGCTCGATGGCGAGCATGCCCCCTATGCTGAGCGTGAGGACCCAGCGCCCGTTCACGAGTATGGTCGCTGGAAAGCCAAAGCAGAGCGGCACATACGCGACCAGATGCCTTCCGCCGCGGTGGTCCGCACCTCGCTCATCACTGAGTTGGAGCCGCTAGACCCGCGGAGCGGGTGGGTAGCGAGTTCGTTACGAGAAGGCAAGCCTATCTCGCTCTTCGTGGATGAGCTTCGCTGCCCCATCGTGCCTGATGACCTGGCGCGGCAGCTCTGGGAACTGTCAGAACTGCCGCCCAACGAACGATCAGGTGTCTGGCATCTCGCGGGACCGGAGGCGATCAGTCGGTATGCACTCGGCCTGCTCATCGCCGCACACGAGGGGCTAGATCCGAGCGGGATCACGCCTGCATACAGCCGTGATTGGCCTACGCCTCGCCCCCGTGACCTTCGTCTCCTCACCACCCGCGCCGACCAAATCCTCACCACGCGTGCCCGCCCGATAAGCGCCCTGGCGGCAGGACAAAGGAGAACGGGACGCGCGCCACGCTGAACCATTGTTGCGTCCGGCAAGTATGTACTATAGAGTACTGCAGTCTCTGATTACAGGTGCTACAGCAGTAGGAACTGTTCATGATACGCTTCATCCTCAGGCGGTTGCTGATCGTTCCGCTAGCGTTGCTTCTGGTCCACTTCCTCGGCTTCACCTACGCCTTAGTCGCGCAGCGGATACAGGCAAGTCGTAACCCCTTTGTCGCGCCGACGTTCAGTGCGGAGCCTACACCCCTCCTCGCGACCTACTTTTCCTACTTCCAAGAAATGTTGCACGGGCAGTTCGGTACGTTGCCTGCCGGACGAGGTGGGATCGTTTCCGTCGTGCTCGAGGCAAGTCTCGCCTCCTTAGGATTGCTGGCGATAGCTTTCACCATCAGCCTCGTTCTTGGTCTAGCGCTGGGATTATACGCGGTTCGCACGCGTCCCCCCGGCTCCGCATCATGGCTGATCCCCATCTCCACGGTGGGGCTTGCGATGCCCGGCTTCTACGTGGGCATCCTTCTGGTCGCGGCCATGATTTTCTACACCCTCCGCACCTTCAATCGTCCGCCGCTACCCTTCGATGGCTTTGGTTGGGACCGCCACCTGATCCTGCCCGTCTTCGCTCTCTCGCTCCGCCCTACCCTCCAGCTCGCGCAGACCACCTCGCGGCTTCTGGGTGAGGAGTTGAAGCGGCGGTACGTCACGGCGGAGCGGAGTCTGGGCTATAGCTGGCAACGCATCCGCTGGCGTACAGCACTGCGCAATGTGCTTGTGCCAATCATCTTTACCACTGCAGGCTCCTTTCGGTTGATGCTGGGCGAGCTCGTACTGATCGAGTTGCTCTTCAACTGGCCGGGTATCGGGCGACTGTTCGCCCTGACCTTAATCCCGCCCCTCACCAGCGCGGGGAACGCGGGCGTTTTCTTCCTGAATCCACCCGTGCTGGCACTCTTGCTTACCATTCTTGCGTTTCTATTTCTGTTAGCCGATCTCATTGCGTCGCTTCTCGCCCGCTGGGTAGATCCCCGCTTGGACAGGGTGGGGGGAGAGGTGGCGCATGCTTGAACAACAGGTGGAGTCACCGTTCTTTCCGGACGCGGAGTATACGGAGCGACCTAGAAAGGGCATAGATTTCTCGAGCTACAACCGGCCCTTGTTGCTAGGGATGGGTATCATCCTGTTCGTGCTCATCCTCGCGTGGGCGGGCCCGTCGCTCGCGCCGCGGGACCCTATGGAGCTCAACCGGACCATGCGCGTTGGCGACCAGTGGATCTCCCCGCCCTTCCCGCCCTTCACCGTGCCTGGATTCCCACTCGGCTCCGATGAGGTTGGGCGGGATGTCCTCAGCCGACTGCTGTGGGCAATCCGGCCTACCCTGACCCTGGTCATCGCGACCGCAGCGCTGCGGCTGCTGCTGGGTACTTTCCTTGGCATCAGCGCAGGCTGGTCAAGGGGGAAGGGGCGGCAGCTGTTGGACGCGCTCACGGCCAGCGCGCTAGCGGTGCCGGTGCTCATCGTCGCGCTGGCGGTGATCGCTGCAACCGGGATCGAGATGGGTATCTGGGCCTTCGTCCTCGGTCTCACTCTGACGGGTTGGGCTGAGACAGCCGCTGTCGTGCGCGAGCAGACGCGCGTGATCAAAGGGCAGGCCTATATCGAGGCGTCGCGAGCGCTGGGAGCCTCTGATGCAGGAATCATGGGGCGACATATCCTCCGCCAGATCATGCCCCTGCTAGGGATGCTCTTTGCTTTCGAGATCAGCGGCACGCTCGTAATCGTCGCTGCGCTCGGCTTCTTGGGGTACTACCTGAGTGGGGAGATGTGGCTTGCCATTTCGGATACGGTCGCGCAGCGCTACACGGGGGAGCCCGAGCTAGGGCAGATGCTTTCTGGCACCCTCGGCACGCTCTATCAGGGACCATGGAGCGCTGTTGCCGCCGGGATCGTGGTCTTTGTTATCGTCCTCGGGTTCAACCTATTAGCCGAGGGACTGCAGATTCGCTTGAACAGCGGCGCTGCACGCCCAAGCTTTTTCGGCAGAATGGCTAGCCACCTTCGCTACTGGATTGAGGAGAAGATTGAGCACCCTCTCTACACGCGATACGGTACACGCCCTGTGCGTCTTGCACTGGCGAGCGCAGCGGCGCTGGGCTTGTTTATGGCAGGATACTGGTGGCAGGCCAGCGACAGGGCGACGGCGGAGGCAATATTGCCCGCGCCGGGCGGACATCTATGGGCGGCTGAGCGCCGCGATCCCTACGGCACGTTGTGGACGAGCGCCGTTGGCCCCAACAAACCGGAAGTGCGTTTCCGCTTTACGGATGACTCGGGCTTCTCGGGGGGTCCTGCCATCGCGCAGGACGGGACCCTTTACATTGCTTCGCGGCGCAACACTCTCTATGCGATCGATCCGAAGCAGGCGGACGATGCAGAAACCGGTGAGCCGAGCGTACGCTGGCAGATGGAACTACCAGAGCTCCCTGTCGGATCACCTGCGTTGGATGCCGAAGGACGGATTTATTTGGCTGACGACTCTGGTGGGCTCTCGGCCATCTCGACAACAGGGGATCTGCTCTGGACCTTCCAGCCGAGCAATTCGCTCCCGGCCTCCGCTGGCCCAGTGATCGCCCCGGATGGTCGCATCTTCTACCCTATTGGAGGTGCGATCCAGGCGCTGTCTTCCGAAGGGGAGCCGCTCTGGCACGAACAGCTCTTGGATGCCCCCGTCTTTCGCCCTCCCCATCTGAGCCCTGACAGCTCGCTGCTCTTCTGGGGCAAGCGGATTGTCTCCGCAGAGAGCGGCGCAGCTCCCGTTGAACGGGTGCCGACGGGGGTCGACTACACGGTCGGTGCGGACGGCAATCTCTACGTCCGTACGGAACATTTCACGGGCGCCGTGCCACTTAGCCAATGGACCTTTCTGGATGGGGAGATGGTGCCGGTTCGAACGATCTTCTGGTCTGCCGGACGCCGGTTGGTCTCTCGCCCGCGCGAGATCGGGGTGACGCCCAGCGTGGTAATCTGGCTCGCCTATTACTCCAACCGTTTGGAGGATGCCAAGATTGGTTGGACTGACGCAGGCGGTCACGCGCTGGGCATAGCGAATTTCCCCCATCGGCCCACACGCCCTATCGCGATGGATAGGAATAGCATCCTCTACACCTGTGGCATGAACCGGGGCACGGGCGCTGAGTGCCTGGCGTTCAGGGCGGGAAGCGAGCAACCGACGTGGCAGCTGCCGCTGTCTGGGGCGGGAGAGATTATTGGTGGTGCGCTGGCTGACGGCCAGCTCTATGTCGCAACGGAAAATGGGGTGCTCTTCATCATTGGAGAGGCGTAGCGAGAGAGGTGTCAATCTGTGAAAGTCGCTAACCGTATGAAAAATGTCCCTCCCTACATCTTTGCCTCTGTGGCACAACGGATCCGTGAGAAGGAGGCACAAGGGATAACGGTTCTCAACTTGGGCGCGGGTAACCCGGACATGCCGCCACCGGCCTGGATCATCGACGCCATGTGCGAGGCGAGCCGCCAGCCACAACACCACCGCTACCCCGGCTATACCGGATCCTCCGAATTGCGGCGCGCGTGGGCTCATTACTATGCTTCCCGCTTTGGCGTCACGTTGGACCCGGATAGCGAGGTGTTACCCCTAATCGGATCGAAGGAGGGAGTCGCCCACATTGCGCTGGCGCTGGTGGATCCGGGCGATCTTGTGCTCGTGCCGGACCCAGGCTACCCCACCTATGCCACGGGCACGATCCTAGCTGGCGGCACGACCTTTCCCATGCCACTGAGCGAGGATAACGATTTCTTGCCCGACCTGGATGCAATTCCCACCGAGGTGCTCGACCGCTCGGTGGCGATATGGTTGAACTACCCGAACAACCCGACAGGGGCTGTGGCGCCCCTAGCGTTCTACGAGCGGGTCATTGCCCTGGCGCGCAAGCACGACTTCGCCGTGCTCAGTGACAACCCCTACGCGGATGTCACCTACGATGGCTACTGCGCGCCCAGTTTCCTGCAGGTTCCGGGCGCTAAGGAGGTCGGTATAGAGATTAACTCGGTTTCCAAGACCTATAACATGGCAGGCTGGCGCGTGGGTGTGGCGGTGGGGAACCCCATGCTTATCAATGCATTGATG